>NZ_JAKUFR010000166.1:0-4665 GCF_022663555.1 Bacillus cereus group sp. BfR-BA-01381 | reverse complement strand
TTTAAATTTCTTAAAGTTATAATTAAAGTATGAAATTAAATTTCAAAGTAGGTGGGAATATGTTAGAAAATTTATCGACAGAACACCGTAATGAAAAGACGATGAATTTAGATGAGATGAGCATAAAAGAAATTCTGCAAAGTATGAATGAAGAAGATCGTACTGTTGCGTTAGCAGTTGAAAATGAAATAGAGCAGATTGAAAAAGTTGTGCAGACTGTTATTAAATCTTTCGAAGAAGAGGGTCGATTAATTTACATTG
Source organism: Bacillus cereus group sp. BfR-BA-01381 (assembly GCF_022663555.1). NCBI lineage: Bacteria > Bacillati > Bacillota > Bacilli > Caryophanales > Bacillaceae > Bacillus > Bacillus cereus group sp. BfR-BA-01381. The sequence continues at coordinate 4,404 of NZ_JAKUFR010000166.1, read as the reverse complement.
GGGCTGGTACAAGTGGCCGTTTAGGTATTTTGGACGCAGTGGAATGTCCGCCGACATTTGGCACAGACGATAAAATGGTGCAAGGATTTATAGCAGGTGGATTGAAAGCGTTTACTAAAGCGGTAGAAGGTGCAGAAGACCGTGAAGAGTTAGCGGACGAAGATTTAAAAAGTATAGGATTAAATGAGAAAGATACAGTGATTGGAATTGCAGCAAGTGGTCGAACTCCTTATGTTATTGGTGGCTTGAAGTACGCGAATCGTGTAGGAGCGAGTACAGCGAGTATCTCCTGTAATAAAAATGCTGAAATAAGTAAATATGCAAAACTAAATGTGGAAGTAGAAACAGGCGCAGAAATTTTAACAGGCTCAACGCGTTTGAAGGCTGGTACAGCGCAAAAATTAGTGCTCAATATGATCTCAACAGCTTCTATGATTGGTGTAGGGAAAGTATATAAAAACTTAATGGTAGATGTTCAATCTACAAATGAAAAGTTAATAGAGCGATCAAAACGAATTATTGTGGAAGCAACAGGTGTTAGTTATGAAGTAGCAGCGGAGTATTATGAAAAAGCAGAACGTAACGTGAAAGCTGCGATTGTTATGGTGTTGTTGCAGTGTGAGTATGGGGAAGCACTGCAGAAATTAAAGGAAGCGAAAGGGTTTGTGAAAAAGGCACTATAAAATAATAGGGAGGGGGATTCTATTATGAAGAAAGAAGAGAGAATGGCCAGAGAAATTTCAGAGCAACTTGGGGGAGTAAAGAATATTCGTGGCATTGCTCATTGTATGACGAGACTACGGTTAACGCTTCATGATGAAAGTAAAGTGAACATGGACCTTTTGAAAAAAGTTGAAGGGGTTATGGGCGTTATTGAAGATGAGACGCTTCAAGTTGTTGTTGGTCCGGGAACAGTAAATAAAGTAGCAGCAGAGATGGAAGGTTTAACGGGACTGCGAATTGGTGAGGTGGCAGATCATCACCTTGAAGATCTTGGGCAAGAGATGAAGTCAGAGATGAAGAAGAAAAATAATACACCGGTGAAAAACTTTTTAAGAAAAATAGGAAGTATTTTCATTCCGTTAATTCCGGGTCTTGTTGCGTCAGGTATTATAAACGGGGTTGCTAACTTTGCGAAAAACGCAGGTGCTGATCCGAATGCAACGTGGCTACAAATGTTGCTACTCATTGGCGGCGGTATCTTTACATTCTTAGGCATTTTAGTCGGCTGGAATACAGCGAAAGAATTTGGCGGGACACCGGTTCTTGGAGCAATTGCTGGTATTTTAATTTTCAACCCGGCGATGGCGACTGTAAAATTATTCGGTGAAGCGCTCGTACCCGGACGGGGTGGATTGTTTGCCGTTATTTTTGCAGCGTGGCTTATGGTTGTAGTGGAAAAACAAGTTCGAAAAGCTGTGCCAAATGCAGTTGATATTATCGTGACACCGCTTATTACTGTGTTAGTCGTAAGTATCGTAACGATGTTAGCCATTCAGCCGGTAGCAGGTTTCTTATCTGAAGGAATTACAAGCGGAATTAATGGTATTTTAAGTATTGGTGGCGCGTTTGCGGGAGCAGTACTTGCAGGAACATTTTTACCGCTCGTTATGGTCGGATTACATCACGGTTTAACACCGATTCATATGGAGTTTATTAATCAAACGCACGTAACACCTTTATTACCAGTACTCGCAATGGCTGGAGCTGGTCAAGTAGGTGCAGCAATTGCGATTTTTGTAAAAACAAAAAATAAACGACTTCGTAACGTAATTAAAGGGGCATTACCAGTTGGATTTTTAGGAATTGGCGAACCGTTATTATACGGGGTTACATTACCACTTGGAAAACCGTTTCTTACAGCTTGTTTAGGGGCAGCTGTCGGTGGTGCATTCCAAGCAGTTATGAAAACAGCTGCACTCGGAATTGGTGTATCAGGATTATCATTAATTCCGTTAATTGCTGATAATAAATATTTACTATATTTCCTTGGATTAGTAGTGGCATATACTTTCGGATTCATCTTTACGTACTTCTTCGGATTTAAAGAAGAAATGGCAGAAAACATATAGAGAAAGGGATTCCTTTCTCTTTTTCTATTCATGGAAAGGGAGATTCATATGCTAGGAGTATCAATTTATCTTTCAAAAGAGCGAGTAAAGAAACAAGAAGAATGGCTAAAAGTAGCGAAGGAAAACGGGTTTTCATCTATTTTTACATCACTTCATATACCAGAAGATGACCCTGGTACATATAAAGAGCTAATTCAAATACTTGGGAAGCAGGCTCTTGAAAATGAAATGGAGTTAATGGTCGATGTTTCTCCAAAATCGTTACACCATTTAGAAATGACATACGAAAATGTGGAAGAGTTAGTAGAGTGGGGCATTACTGGTTTACGAATGGACTATGGCATCACGCCGAAAGAAATCGCGCGCGTATCCCATAAAATGAAAGTAGCCTTAAATGCGAGTACGATTACAGATTCATTGTGGAAAGAGTTAATCAATGAAAAAATACGGGTAGAGAATGTAGAAGCGTGGCATAATTTTTACCCGCGCCCAGAAACAGGACTAGCAAAGTCCTTCTTACAAAAACAAAATGAATACTTACATGAGTGCGGAATAAAAACGATGGCATTTATTCCAGGGGATGGGGAGAAACGAGGCCCGTTATATGAAGGCTTACCAACGTTAGAAAAGCACCGCAATATGCGCCCGCTTGAAGCGTACTTAGAACTTGTACAAGCTTGTGGTGTCGATAAAGTGTTAATTGGGGATATAAGCGGAAGTGTAGAAAGTGTACAAGAGATAGCGAGTGCGAGTAGAGGGATTATTCCGTTGCGGTACAAATCGTTTATAACTGATAAAGAAGTATTAAAAATGGTAGAGCAAGTGCATACGAATCGATTAGATCCAGCTCGTGATGTCATTCGCTCAGTAGAATCGCGAGAAGAGCATAAAGTGATTTTACAGCCTATGCATACAATTGCAAGAAAGAAAGGCAGCATTACAATTGATAATGAATTGTACGGTAGATATGCTGGAGAGATGCAAGTTGCTATACATGATTTGCCTGCAGATGAGAAAGTGAACGTTGTTGGCATGGTTGTAGAAGAGGATATATCTTTATTGCCGTATGTTGGTGCTGGAAAAATGTTTCAACTTTTTTGTGTAATAGAATAAAAGCTTGAATTAGCGCTATTTTGTAAGGAAACATTATCCGTAAAAGGGATAATGTTTTTTGTTTTCTTTAAAAAAGTATTTGACGAATGAAATGAAATACCGTATTGTTTTGACTTGTAAATAAAAGTTCACCATAACAAAACAAAAAGGAGAGAAAAAAATGAATCAATATATTGGGAATTTAATTATTCGTATCGTGTTAGGAGTAACGTTCTTTGCACATGGTTTAGCGAAGTTTCAATCAGGTATCGATAACGTAGCAGGATGGTTTACAAGCATTGGCTTACCAGGCGGTCTTGCATATGGCGTAGCAACAGTTGAATTAGTTGGTGGTATATTATTAATTATCGGTTTAGGCGTACGATATGTAGGATTGCTATTCGCTCTTATTTTAGCTGGAGCTATCGTAAAGGTAAATGGAGCAGCAGGTTTATTAGGAGATGGAAAGAATCCAGGATATGAATTAGATCTTGCATTATTATCAATGGGTGCGTATTTATTCGTTGTAAAAGCAGAAGGATATGTAGATCGTTTCTTAAAAGAGAAAGTAATGAAAACGAAGTAAACTTATTTATAAATTGTTGACTTGAATCATTATTGTAACTATAATGATTACAACGCGTAGAGTAAGAATACAACAATTTAAATATTTTTTTGCACACAGTGTAACAGTTGTAGTTACACTGTGTGTAAAAAATAAATAAAACGGGAGGAAGTAACATGCCTAAAGCAAATTTAGAAATTATTCGAAGTACATATGAAGGATCAGCTTCTTCGAATGCAAAACATTTAGCAGAAGCTCTCTCTGAAAAAGTAGAATGGACGGAGGCAGAAGGGTTCCCGTACGGGGGAACTTATATCGGTGTAGAAGCAATAATGGAAAATGTATTTAGCCGATTAGGATCAGAATGGAATGATTATAAAGCGAGTGTAAATATGTACCATGAAGTAAGCGGAAAAGATGTGATTATTGCTGAAGGTATGTATTCAGGAGTTTATAAAGACACGGGAAAATCATTTGAGGCAGAATTTGTTCATGTATGGCAACTTGAGAACGGTAAAATTGTGAAGTTTAAGCAGTATGTAGATAGTCATCTTGTTAGGGAAGCGATGAAGAGTTAATGCTTTTTAAATGGATCGTAAGTATATGCATTACAATTATAGTAATTTTCTCGTCTATAGTTGGCGGAAAGAAATTGCTTGCATATGTGGAAAAAGA
>NZ_JAKUFR010000165.1:0-4798 GCF_022663555.1 Bacillus cereus group sp. BfR-BA-01381 | reverse complement strand
CAAGGTCAACAACACCAACAACACCAACAATATCAACAGTATCAACAACAACAACAATCTTCTCCTTGGACAGGTGGAATTGGGGCAGGAGGAGCAGGGGCAGCAGCAGGAGCGGCTAGCATTAGTGGAGCAGCAGGACACGCGGGACACGTGGGTCATTAATGAATGGCAGAAAAAAAGACATAATAAAAAACTGCTAGGAAATCCTAGCAGTTTTTTTCAGCTTCTTGGCGTTGACGTTCGATTTCAGCACGAAGTTGTGGTTCTGGTGCTTGCCAGCCTTCAGGTTTTAGAATTTTGCCGTCGCCTTCGCGGAATCTTGGTTTCCCATCAGGGAATAGTTTTGCCATGTTTGCATTATTTACAATTTCGAATCCTTTATCAGGACGTACGCCCATTTCGGCAAACGTTCCGAATGCAAAGTAAATAAGGTCAATTAGTGCATCATATTGATCTTCAACAGTCGTTGCTTCTAGAAATTCTTCTAGCTCTTCTTGCATAAAACTCGCACGGATTTTTGCGCGTTCTTCTGTTAATTTTGTTGGAGTATTTGTCACAGGATGTCCGAATACTTCATGCATTTTCGCAACAAGTTCGTACCCTTTATCTAGACCTTTTTCGTTTGTCATGTTGTTTCATCCTTTCTCGCTTAGTGCCGAATCTCATTGTAACATAAGGTGATTATGAAATGAAAAGAACATCTTATAGAAAATAAGATGCTCGCCTGTTATTCTTCTTTCTTAATTAAAATGGATAAAATAAGATCGATGCCAAATATACCAACGAGTAACATTGGTATAACGACAAGTAAATAACGTGTGAAGGAAACATTTTTTAAGTATGTATGAGCAAATAAAAAGACGCCGAGAAATAAAATACCATTTAAAATAGGCTTTACTAATTTTTTAGACATAAGCTCCCCCATAAATATCTTCTCTCTCTATCTAAAATAAAAACTCCTCTTTCCGTTGTATCATGCTGGAGAGAGGAGTTCAATCATTTCTCATTCAATTACACCAGAATTTGTAATATTTACGGTGTATTTTATAGTAACCGGAACATCTTTGTACATTTGTCTCCACTCTTCTAATTTGAATGGGCGATAATGTTGCTTATATTTAGCACCTAGCCCGAGAGGATCGACGCCTAAAGACTTAAGTTGCTTAATTAACTTAGCAGCTTGTTTATCTAATTGTTTTTGGATGTTTTTTTCAATGTTTTTTGTGTTCTTGTTATTTTCTAAGTTAATTTGCTTCGATAGTTCTTGAATACGTGCATCAAGATGAACGTGAATGAAAAAAGAAGGCTTCCCGTTTTTAATTTTTATATCGTAAGTTGGAACAGAACGAATATTATTAATCATTACGTACGCGGAATCCGTTTTGAATTCATGTGAATCTAATTTATGTTTCTCTAATAGTCCTTTAAAGATGAACATATCTTTTTCTGCGATTTTCCCGATATATTTATCCTTTTTAAAAAGACCAATTCCGTTGATTTTTATTTTATCACCATGCTTCTTTAGAATGGGAATATAGTAGTCTTGCCCTTCTTGATAATAACGGAATGCTCCTACATGCAGATTATCTGTTGGTAAAGGACCGGTCTCCATATTATGTTCTAACAACTTTTTTATATAAATTGCAACGTTGTATGAAGTCGAATATTTGCCTTTTAAAAGTTCAGTACCATTCCCCTCTAATAAACCAACATATAAAGCGTTCCCTATGTTTACATCTCGAAGTAATGTATCGAATGAAGTAGACATTCCTGTTTTGGCAAGTCTTATCGTATATAGAGCGACACGCATTTGCCCACTAGCAAATGGTTGAGAAGACTCTAAAGATGTTTCAGCTTTTACTTGTTTTACGGCATTTGCGGTGCCTTCAAAAACTTGAACTTTATTTCCTTTTTTCTGAATGGGACAAACGAATGTCACTTTTAGTTTTTTATCTTTTGCAACATCAAATACTGTTCCTTGAATAAGTTGTACATCATCGATAATATTTTTTTGTAAACACCCAGTTAGACTGAAGAATGTTATACAAGAAATCAGTATTAATTTGCTTGTGCTTTTGATTTTTTCCATTTTCTTTTCACCCACACAATAATAAATAGAATTGGGATGTATACATAAATGAGCCAAAAACTAACCTTCGATGCATTACTAATAAAGTTATTAATATCGTGTCTGTTTGTTAAAAGTTGCGAAACAATGAGCGTGATAAAGATAAAAGCGATTAAAACACCTCTTTGCTTTACGCGGAATATTTCGTGAGTTGCTCTCATTGACGCCCATAAAGGGAGGATAAAACTTGAAATAATAACGAGTGCATAGCCTGAAATTGCAATATATTCGAGTCTTTCTATAAATGGTAATTGAATGACTTGAGTCATAGAAAGTTGGGGCCATATCGTTTTTAACAATTGTTTTTCACTAAAAAATGCAAAAGCTAAAAGGGTGCTAAATAGATATAGAAGATTTGAAAATAGTGCTCCGAGCTGAGCGTATTTATGAGATTGCATAGGCTTTTTTACAAATGGATACACCATGAGGTAAATCTCAAAACCGGTCATACTGTAGATTGACAGTTGAGCGGATTTTAAAATGTCTGAAAAGGAATGGGTGAATATAGGGAGTAAATTATCCCAATGTGAATATTTCAAAACGAATAAGCTTAGCAATAAATATCCTAATGTACCACCAACAGAGATGACGCAAATACCGGTAATTACACGAAATCCAGAAGAGATAATGTAATAGCTAACTAAGCACAAAAAGAGTGTTAACATAAAGGTGGAAGCGGTAGGAAACATCCATACTTGAATAATTTCAACATACGTTCGAATAACCGAAATACTGACGATTAAAAAATAAGCTGCAAAGATGATATTAAAGACATTCCCTATCCACTTTCCAAACGTTTGGCGTTGTAAATCAATTAAATTTCCATTTGTTTCTTTTAATAAAAAATACATTATCCATATAAGGAGGTGGATACAGAGCCCTGTGATTACAACGCCCATCCATCCGTCGTATCCAGCGGCCTTTGCGGTGATTCGAGCGAAGCCGAGAACGCCAGCACCGAACTGTGCACCGTGAATTAAGAAGAAAACGAAGATAGGAGATATTTGATATTTTTCTTGAACTTTACTCATCGAATGCACCTCATCTCTTAATCATCAAAGTCTGATCTATGTTTTGTTGAAATTCCTTTTGCTGCTTTTTTTACATGTTGTGGCCTTGCTTGTACATCACGTGTATCAATCATTGTTAAAGGGAAACGAATCCAAGAATCTTTAACAGATTGTTGTCTTGTTGGGTAGAACAAAGCGTACGGCTTGCGTAAAGAAGTAAGTCTAAATAGATGGGTAAATAAAAAGATAAATCCAAGAGAAATCCCGAAGAGACCTCCTATTTCTGCAAATATGAGAAACGGGAAACGTAGTAATCGAACCGCATTACCCATTTTATAAATAGGTGTAATAAAGGAAGCGAGTGCTGATAAAGCAACGATAATTAATAAAATGTTACTCGTTAAACCAGCTTGTACAGATGCTTGCCCGATTACGATACCGCCTACAATACCGAGCGTTTGACCAACTTTCATCGGTAACCTCGCGCCAGCTTCTCTCAGTAAGTCGATTGCAAGTTCTAAAAAGAGTGCTTCAATTAAAGGTGGGAATGGTACTTGTGCTCTTGATAAAATTAAAGTTTCAAGTAAATCACTCGGAATGAGTTCATAATGATAATTTAAAATTGCAACGTATAACGGTGTAGCGCATATTGAGAATAGAACGGCGATAAGGCGTAAAATTCTTGAGAATGTAGCGTATAACCAAGAGACGTTGTAGTCTTCTGGTGAAATGAAAAAATCGAAATAGGATACAGGTGTTAGTAAAACACTTGGAGAACCATCAACAAAAATAGCGATTTTCCCATCGATTAGTGCTTTTGTAACTCTATCAGTGCGTTCTGTATTGATATAGAGAGGGAAAATCGACTTTTCTCCCATTAATTCTTGTATATAAGCACTATCATTAATTTGATCATATTCAAGAGCGCGTAATGACTCTTCTAGAAAATCAACATTATCTTTTTCAGCAAGGTTGTCTAAATACATCATGACAACTTTTGTTTTGGAAAACTCACCAACAATCATCTCTTTTGTTTGTAAATCTAAAACAGGAAGACGTTTTCGGACTAAATTAATATTTGTATCAATATCCTCTACAAAACCTTCTTGTGGACCAATAACAGTCGATTCGTTTAAAGGAGGAGTTGGTGCACGATAATTATCAATTGCAATATTCGCGAGCATACATTTTTGATCTTGTTGATTTACTTGAACGATCGCATGCCCCTTTAACACCATGTCCTCAATTTTTTGTAAATCGTTCGTAATTGTAATGCCGCTCATCGGAATATGCTCTTTCAGCTCTTCTAGTGAAGCATTAGGTCGTTCTAAAAGAGTAGGCATTAAATACTTTTGCAATTTCTCACCATCAAGAGAAGGACGATAGTAAGAAATCCAATAAGGCATCGTTTCATCATCAGATGTGTGGTAATTAACGAAATCACTAGACTTTTTGAGTTTCTCTATTAAATCTTGTAGAGAATGAATACGATCTTTTTCTGGTTTCGTAAAATTATAAATACTATTACCTTTAGAGTTTTGCTGTTTATCTTGATCAGAGTTGTCTTGTTTAGAGTTTTGTTGTTTACTTTGATCAGAGTTGTCTTGTTTAGAGTTTTGTTGTTTATCTTGATCTGAGTCGCCTTGCTTAGAATCTTGCT
>NZ_JAKUFR010000164.1:0-4967 GCF_022663555.1 Bacillus cereus group sp. BfR-BA-01381 | reverse complement strand
TCCTTCTTTATTTCGCCCTACTGCCATTACCGTTCCATCCAGTTTAAGGCCAATGGTACGACGCCACCCAGCCGCTACCGCTACAATATTATGCCAGTCGTTCACATCACATTGACCATGCTTATTCCATCCCACCGCTTCCACAGTATTATTACTTTTAAGAGCGATTGTATGAGCATTACCTGTGTTCGTCGCCATATGAACATTGCCCGCTGCGACGGCTTCAATATCACACCAACTGCTTACATTGCATTCTCCTTCTTTATTTCGCCCCACTGCCACAACTGTGCCATCCGATTTAAGAGCAACGGTATGACCACGACCTGCTGCTATCGTATTTTTAGGCCACCGTTTCACTTTTAATACCTCTTCTTTCGGTGAAATATAATTCATGTTTACCTCCTTGCATATAAACAACCGTGTCCAATTAGATATTTTCATCAAATTTCATTATAAATGACCTGACTTTTTTTATAAATCTACAGCTACAAAAGAAACCTGTTATTACTTCTTCCAAAATAAAGACCTCCAGTTTAAGCACTAGAGGTCTTCCATTTTATTTCTTTAATCTCTCAATAAAATCATGTAATTTATCAAGTGATTTCATATTCTGATTACAAGCTACACCATCTTTGCAAATATAGTTTCCCTTTTTAACGAAAGTTCCTGGTATATCACCTTTAATTTCAACTAAAAACATCCCAACTTCTTCATGTCCATGACATAATGAACAAATGCTTTTTTTATTTAAACTTTGGAATGTTCCTTGCAGACCAACAAACTTATTTTTATCATTTTTTGCTATAATAAATTTCCTACTTGATCCCTTATCAATCCAACTTAAATAAGACAATTCTTTCATATCCAGTTCTTCCATATCAGGCAGTTTTAACTTTTTCGCTTTAGGAAATAATTTTTTTAATGTTTGCGCTGTCACTTCCTGAAACGGAATGACATACGGATTTATTTTCGTTAAAAATGATTCTGCATCTTCTCTATTTTGAACTGTTAATACCGTGTCAATTAACTCCTTCTGCTCATCCGTTAAATTCTCAAATACATGTATTATCTTTTCAATCGCAAGTGATTTTAACGCTTGAATGACTCCTCTATCATTTGCCGTCGCATGCCCATTTGCTAAAATATAAGCTTGTGATTTTATAAAATTGTATTGATCACTTCTAATAAAAGCTTCCATCTTTATCACTCCATACAAATTGTTGATCTAGTTTTATTGTATACAATGATTACGTTTTTTGATATGTAAAAGATAACTTAGAAACAAACATTACATACATAGCTTGTACTCTACCGCTGCATTTCCTGACAAAAGAAGCCATCATCTGTTTTCCACTCCGCATATAACACATCTTCAAATTTAGTAATTCCTTTTTTCTTTATTTGCTTATACAGCCATCCTTCATCAAAGCCCGCTTCCCTCAAGTTATCTTTCACTACTTTTCCGTCACTAATTAATGAAATTGGTAAGTATACAGGCTTATGTTTTAAACTTAAATCATTTATAGTGGGAGATTCGTATTTACTTTTTTTCAGAACACTTATATTTCCGTTAGGTTCTAATATCATATATTCAACTTCTCGGATTGAAAATATATCTTTTTGTTGCCTAAGCATTTGTTGTAATTGGTTAATGTCCAAATGATTTACACTTAATTGTTCACGATCAATCTTTCCATTACGAATAATAATTGAAGGATATCCTTCAAAAAACCTTCTTGTTCCTCTTATTTTTTGCGTTATCACTTCTATTGTATAAATTAAAATTACCCATACAAATACTGAGTATAAAATAGACCATACTTTAATTTTAGGGTCATATATTGAATTTCCAACAAGCTCACCAAGGACGATAGCAGAAATAAAATCAAAGGGTGTTAGCTGTGATATTTGTGTTTTCCCTAATATTTTCGTAGCAATTAACAGCACAAAAAAGCCAACTAAAAGCTCTATCGTTATTTGTCCAATATGATTCATAGAAGCTCACCTTTCTACTTTTCAAGTGCTCTGTATAACTTTTAATAAAAAAACGGCACATTTTTTCTATTAGTATGCCCTGTCACAGTCCATATATCCAATACATATAAAACAAAAAGAGTCTGATGCAAAATAACATTTGAATCAGACTCTTTTTCTCTTATTTGGAATACACAATTTTTTTAATCGTTTCTCCGGAAAGAAAATACTCTTCTGCAAGTTGATGAATAGCAATTCCGCTTTTAAAAGCTTCTTTAATCGCTTTGTTTCTTTCATCTAATTGTTTTCTTCCTCCAGATCGTGTGCCCCATTTATAATGTTTCGTTTCTTGTTTTGGAATGTAAATTGTTTCACCTTGTATATACTTTTGAATTTCAGTAATTAAACTTTCTGGTAAAACTGCCGCAGCTTTTACGTATTTCATTTCTGCTCGCCCCTTATTTTTTATGGTTCATTTCAATAAGGTGCAAAGCCAAATATAAAAAATGATACGAGCTCATTTAGGCGATTGTATATTACTTGTCTACCTCACGCAAAGTATCGCCATTTCCTCCATACTTGGCTTTGCATGAGACGCTGCAGTGTCCGGCAATTGAATTGTAATCGCCATGTAAACACCTCCTAATATACCTTTTTCATTACATTATATGATAAATTCCTTCCTCTTGCATCCACATCCTTTTTAAAGCATGAAACTACTTAGTTTGATATAATACTTTTTAGTCCAATCGAAAAGTATAGTGAGGTTGCTTTATGAAAAAGAAAATAATCATTACAATCGTTACATTATTCAGTATTACTGTAGCATTATTTGGAACATACAAATTGATGAATGCAAGAAGCTTTCAATTGTTTGGAGATTTAACAAATCGAGTAGAAACAAATGAAAAAGTGATTGCTTTAACTTTTGATGATGGCCCTACTAACAATGTAAAACAAATATTACCGCTACTAGATACATACAATGCAAAAGCTACTTTCTTTTTAATCGGAAATGAATTAGAGAAAAACCTATCGTTAGGAGAAGCTATCGTACAATCTGGACACCAAATTGGAAACCATACATATTCTCATAACAGAATGGTTTTTAAAACACCTTCTTTTATTAAAGAAGAAATCGAAAAAACAAATTCATTAATCCGCCAAACAGGATTTACAGGCGCAATTGATTTTAGACCACCTAACGGAAAAAAACTAATTGGCCTGCCCTATTATTTAAAGAAAAACAATATCGAAACAATCACCTGGGACCTTGAACCTGATACTTTTTATAAATCTGCAACTGATAAAATTGAATATGTTAATAAAAATGTAAAACCAGGTTCTATCATTTTACTGCACTCTATGTATGATGAGTCTAATGAAAATTTACAGACCATAGAAGGTATTTTAGACTCTTTAACTAAAAAGGGCTATCAGTTCGTAACAGTAAATGAATTGCAAAAAAAGAGCAAAATAAAAAGGTAGCGTATCCAGAGCGATACGCTACCTTTTTTAAATAATGCCAAGTACATTTAAGAATACGATAATAATCGCAATTGGTGCGATGAAGCGAAGTAAGAATAACCATAATACAAACAATTTATAGCCTTTATTTTTACTTACACCAAGCTCTCTCATTAATACACCTTTCTTCATTTTTAAAGGAACAAAGATAGAAACTAATAAAACACCCAGTGGCATGAGTACGTTACTAACTGCATAATCCGCTAAATCAAAGACTGTCTTTCCGAAAATCTTCAGATCGCTTAATATACCAAATGACAATGCTGACGGTACTCCTACAACGAAGATTAATAAACCTACGATTAAAGCCATTTTTTCACGTTTCCCTTTACCTTTTGCAGTTAAAGATGCCACGCTAATTTCTAACATCGAAATCGCTGATGTAATAGTAGCAAAGAAGAATAGTAATAAGAAAACAATGAAGAATAATTTTCCAAATGCCATTTTACTGAAAATAGCTGGCAGTACGATAAATAATAACCCCGGTCCTTGAGATGGTTCCATTCCAAATGCGAACACTACTGGGAAAATTGCAAGTCCTGCAAGTAATGTAATCACAAGTGTTAAAGCTACAATAGAAAATGCTGAACGCGGTAAGCTTTCTTCTTTCGGCAAGTATGAGCTATACGTTACCATAACAGCTACACCGACAGATAGCGAGAAGAACGATTGCCCCATTGCATATAAAATGACTTCTGATGTTACGTTTGCGAAATCAGGTTGTAAGAAGAAACGAACTCCTTCTCCCGCACCATCTAACGTAAGTGCACGAACGATTAATACAAAGAATAAAACGAATAGTGCTGGCATGAAATATTTATTTACTTTTTCAACACCATTTTGTACACCTTTACTTACGATGAAAATAGTAATAAGGATGAATAATAGCTGTGAGCCAACTGCTAAATACGGATTGGAAATGATTTCACCAAACGTAGCTTCGTATGCCCCATTTCCTTCCCATAGTCTACCTGTAATTGCATTCCATAAGTATAATAAAATCCAGCCCCCTACAACACTGTAGAAAGAAAGTAATATGAAACATGTTACAATCCCTAATTTCCCTAACCATGGCCATAGTGTTTTTGGTGCGATTTCTCTATACGCATCAACGGCCTCTTTTTGTGTACTTCTTCCGATAACAAATTCAGCTAATAATAGCGGTAAACCAATTAATAATGTGAAACCGATGAAAATAAGGAAGAACGCGCCGCCCCCTCCAATTCCGGCCATATACGGGAACTTCCAAATTGCCCCTAGACCAATTGCTGAACCTGCTGCAGCTAATACGAAACCTAATTTCGATGTCCATTGCTGTGAATTCATCTGTTAATCTCCTCTCTTTATCTTTTTCTGTTTTACAATTCGGTATTTATATTGTTCTATCCACACTCTTTTCTAATACGTTCACTTCCTCTCTACTAATAAAAAACGCCCCTACGTAAATACGTAGGGACGACAAAAAT
>NZ_JAKUFR010000163.1:0-5046 GCF_022663555.1 Bacillus cereus group sp. BfR-BA-01381 | reverse complement strand
AAGCTGAAAATGATCAACAAAAGGACAGTGAACCTCAATCGGCAGTTGGTGACTTAAATAACTTTAGTCACCAGGAAAATGGGGATTCTACAAAAAATGGTGACTTAAATAACTTTAGTCACGTGACTAAAGAATCTTTAGAGAATACAAAAGTATTTACTATACAGAACGATTTTACTTACTTTAGTAAGTATGTAGGTAGGAGTATCCCTGATCTTATTATTGATTTTTATAATAAATATTTCAAAACAACTAAGTATGCAAAAATTGAATTAACAAGAATGTGCGAAGAAGAAAATACATTACTAGTATTCGAATCTATTAAACGTGCTATTGATGGTGAACCAGATAAACCCATTGCATACATTAAAAAAACTATTACTAATTGGAATGCTGCTAATTGTGAGACATTAGAAGATATTCAAAAGTATGAAGAAAAACATCGTGACAAGAAGAAACAAAATAAAACTAAAGGTAGCTATGCTCCTAAAAATAAATCTGTACGTAAAGAAATGGTTCCGGAATGGGTTAAAGAAGATCGAGAAAAAGAAGAACAAGAAAAAAATGATGAATACTCTCATACACCAGAAAAACCAGAATTAAGAAATTGGGATGATTTATCACCTAATTTTAGAGAAGTGATTCTTACTTCAATTATAAAAGCAATTAATAACAATAAAACTGATGAAGAAATATCGTCTGTTTATAGTATAACTCTTCAAGATATAGCTAAATTACGTAAAGATGAAGAAGATAGAAAACGATTAGATGAAATAAAAAAGAATTTTAAACGCGATTAATATTATCTAGTAATTTATGCGCAAATAATGGGAGGGAAATCGAATGGTTACTGACCAAGAATGGTTTCGACAGTTCAAACAAACAGATGGATTTTCAGAAGCCTTAGGTATGATTTGGAGATTCGGCCACATACACGCAGGAGATAATAGATTTGAATTATCCCACAAATCAATGCATGTTGTATCTAGGTTTTCTAATTTAATCGTTGGAGCGTCGGAACCTCGGTCTTATTTTAGAAAAGATAAAGGATTTATTGAATGGGAGTGTCACTTAAATAGCTCCCATCCCTTTTTACAAGAAGCTAAAAAAATGGGATGGACTCCAAGACTGCAGCAGGAAAGGCTATTCCCGATTGGAGAATTTAATGAATCTATTTTTGTGAAGACATATATATTAATGCGCCATGATGTAGGGATTATGAGAGAAAAAACTAAAAATGGTATTCTAATACGTCCACGTTTAAGGATTCATGGTTCTGTAGATATATTGCAAAATGTATGTAGAGTATTACAGCAAGATTTAAATATTAAACCTAAGAAGTTACAAACTGATTTAAAGTCGGAAAGAGCAAAGACTATTTACTATCAATCTAAAAAAGATATTCCTGCTATTTTACAATATGCAGGGGCTAGTGATGCTTTAGCAAAGTATCACGGTTTTGAATTAGGATATGGAAACTCACTGACAACTATATAGTATAATAGATATATATATAATTGCAGAGGAGGAAATACATTGGCAGCAGAAGATGAAAACCTACCCGCATCACCAGTACCAGAATTAAAAGTAGTTAACCTAGAGGAAGAGAAGGCGAAAAAGCGTCAAAGAGGAAGAGACAGATTACTTAAAAATATGTTAGCTAATCCATACGACAAATTGTACACCAGAGTTGCAGCAGTCTTAAATAAACATATAGAAGCACGTAATAGTGATCAAGAACTTCAATTTCGTTATTGGGAAGCCTATGAAGGTTATAAATACGGAAACCATATCACTCCAGAAGAATTGAAAAAGTATACAAAGTTAACTTCTCTTACACGTGCACGTTCTAAAATTCAAAATGAGTATGGATTATTTCGCGCAAACCCTGCTGTAGAAGAATTTCGCGGAAAATTAGCAGGCAAACATAAAGAGAAAGCAGTCGCAGTTAAACCACAAAAGGATCCATTTATATTTGTTTATGCAGATGAAAGTGGGAAAACAGGAAAAGAAGCGTATCTAATTATTGGTAGTGTTTGGTTTGTTGATTTGCAAAGGCACCAAGAAGTGCAAGAGAATATCCGTAAATGGTTAGCTGAAAATAGAGAGAAAGCTAAAGAAAATAAAACGCATTTTCCAAAAGAGTTCCACTTTACAGAAATGAAGAAGAATCATTTAGATATATACAAAACTTTCTTTGACAAGGTGATGGAATACTCGGATATGGTTAGTTTTAAAGCTGTTGCCGTCAAGAAAAGTCAAATTGAATATAAATCACTAGAGGAATCAATCTATTCATTATATTATCAGTTGGCGCACCTTGGTATTGAGCATGAGGTGAAAAGTAGTAGATTATCATTGCCAAGAAGCATTTGTTATTACAAAGATAGAGATGATGGTTCAGATAAACTTCATTTAGCAGAAACCAGACAACTTTTAGAAGAACGGTTTAAAATTAATTACGAGGATAATCTTCGTTTAGAGTCTATGGATGGTCTGCCATCGCAAACATACGTTACTATTCAAATCGCTGATTTAATAACGGCAGCAGTTTCAAGGAAATTGAATGCGGAAAATGTAGGTAATCATAAAGATAAGTTTGCGGAATATGTTTTAGAGAAACTTAATGTTGATTATATAAAGCATGAAGTTAGTACAATTGATAATGGTAAAACCCAAGCAAATATTGAATTTAAAGAAGAACAAGATATGTTTTATGTTCATATTTTCGAATAAGAAAAAAAGACTCATGCATTAATACATGAGTCTTTTTTGAATTTATTGTTATAAATCATTTAGAATCTTTTGTTTCGAACAAAGTTGCTATTTCATCATCGATAGAATCTTTCCCATACTCAATTTTACTAAATAAGTCATTGAGCATTTCTCTTAAAGATTGAATATTATGAGCTAAACTACCATCCATATTAGCACGTGATATTTCTAGAATTCTTCCGTTTTCTAATTGTTTTAATTTATTGTTAATCTCTAAAACTTCTGTGGAATATGCATGTCTAACATCAATTATTTTTTCCTTTTTCATTTTGCATCACCCTTCTAATTCTATCTATGATTATTTCGATCCCCATTATAAAATTTCACGTACTGTAAGTTAAACAACAAACTAAATATTAATTTTTAGGGAATACTGTAACATTTCGACGAAGACAAGGGTTTCTCTTCCACCATAACGAATGTTATAACACGAGGTGATGATGCTATGACAGATAAAACAGGCAGCTCTCAAGCCGTGTATATTAGCAAAGACGTAGCGACGATGCTCAAAATCCAGGAGTCTACTTTGAGAAAATATTGTATCATGCTCGAGGAACAAGGTTATCACTTCCACAAGAATGAGCATGGGCACCGTGGATTTATGGATAACGATGTTATAACGCTAAGGAAGTTAATCGAGATCAAATCACATCCTGATATGACGTTAAAACAGGCCTGTAACGCAATAATGACCTGGGTTAAAGAAAAAGATATGTCAGAGGTTGATACGGATGTTATAACGGAAACTGAGCAACATGACGAGCGATATAACGAGTTAAAAGAAATGATTCAGCAGCAGAATGAATTGCTAAAGCAAATGGCCAAAAAAATGGATGAGCAGCAACGATATATTGATGAGAGACTAGAAAGAAGAGATCAGCAGCTTATGAGTGCTATACGTGAGATACAGGAAGAGAAACGAGTGCTACTAGAGACAGCGGCAGCAAAGCAAAAGCCTTGGTGGAAATTCTGGTAGAATGAGTATAGAACTAGTTATTAAACTATGGCTTAGATAATCTTATTTAAAAGGGTGATTGAATTGTATTGTTGTGAGAAGTGTTTTAATGATGAATATGTGATAGAACTCATAAAAAGTAAACGTGTTGTAGATAATGAATGTAAATATTGTGGATCAAAAGGCGTGTCAGTCGCAAAAGTAAGTGATTTATTAGATATGTTTAATAAATTATTTACATACTTTGTAAAACACGATCCAGAAAAATACTATTATCATCATGATGGTGAGGCTACTTTTGAAGAGGTGTATGGTACGGGCGAAAACTTGTGGAACTTACTTCGTGAACAATGGGATATTTTTAGTGATATAACAGATGAAAACCTATTATACGATATTTTAAATGCTAATAAAGATGTTGAAACATATGATAAAATTTCAGCAAATACTATGTTTCTTACGGTACAAGATGTAGGTGATCATTTTATATTTGGCGATTTTTGGGGTGATCTTACAGATAGTTTAAGACACAAAAACCGTTTCTTTCCACAAGATAGTTCTTCCCCACGAAAACACGATGATTTACTTCGTTATTTAGAAATACTTTTCAAAAGTATTTCTACAACAGTAGATGAAAAACACGAGTTTTACAGAGCGAGAATTGGAGAATACCTAAAAAACACGGAATTAGAAGCGCCACCAGAAGATAAAATTTTATCGGGTGGAAGGGCAAATCCTGTTGGTATAAGGGTACTTTATAGTGCGATAGATAAAGAGACTGCAATAGCGGAAGTAAGACCATGGAAATCAGCTATAGTAACTATAGCATCGGTAAAACCTAAGGAACCATTAAAATTAGTAGATTTGTCTAAAGTAACGGATAGAATGGACAAAATTTTACAATCACCATTTTCAGTAAATAATATTTATGAGGAGTTAACGGTATTGAATGTACTCTCAAATCTTGACAAAGCTCTGTCTAAGCCGGTGAGTCCAGATACTTCAGAACTAGATTATATACCGTCTCAATACCTAACAGAATATATAAAATTCCTCGGTTATGATGGTGTTATATTTAGAAGTTCTTTAGGTCCAGGTGAGAATTATGTTTTCTATGAGCACGAAGATAAATTTTGGTTACCAGACAGTAAATTGAATGTAGAAATACTAGATTATTACAAAGTAAGTGGATTGAAGTATGATTTCTCTAGCATGTCTAAACAAGCTATGCCAGGCGTAACACTGTAAGAATTTTAGAGTTTTGATTATATATTTTTCGTTGAAATGAAGATTCTCTATGAGAATCTCTTTTTTAT
>NZ_JAKUFR010000162.1:0-5088 GCF_022663555.1 Bacillus cereus group sp. BfR-BA-01381 | reverse complement strand
CTGCACGATCAATATCTTCCATATGCCAATTGGAAGCAGGGCTTACTTTACATAAATGTGGTACACGCCTTGAAACGGCATCAATACGGCTCATATCATAATCTAGTCCTGCCTCATGTGCGAGTGCTAATGTATGTAACACTGTATTTGTTGAACCGCCCATCGCCATATCAAGCGCGAACGCATCATCAATTGCTTCTTCTGTTACGATGTCTCTCGGTTTAATATCTCTTTCAATTAAAATCTTTAATTTCTCTGCTGCTTCTTTAATTAATTCTTCGCGTCTTGGATCAATAGCTAAAATACTACCGTTACCAGGAAGAGCTAAACCTAATACTTCACATAAACAATTCATAGAATTCGCTGTAAACATACCAGAACAAGAACCACAAGATGGACAGCCATGATCTTCAATATCCTTTAATTCTTCTTCTGAAATTTTCCCAGATTGATATGCTCCTACTCCTTCGAACACAGAACTTAAATCGACAACTTCTCCTTTAGATGTTTTCCCGGCCGCCATCGGACCACCTGAAACAAAAACAGTTGGAATGTTAATACGAAGTGCCGCCATCATCATACCAGGTGTGATTTTGTCACAGTTTGGAATACAAATCATACCATCAAACCAATGGGCATTTACAACCGTTTCTACTGAATCTGCAATAATTTCACGACTCGGAAGCGAATAACGCATACCGATATGCCCCATCGCAATACCGTCATCTACTCCAATTGTATTAAATTCAAATGGAACCATACCTGCTGCACGCACTGCTTCTTTAACAAGTTTCCCAAACTCATTTAAGTGCTTATGACCTGGAATAATTTCAATAAAAGAATTACAGATTGCTATAAACGGTTTATCAAAATCTTCATCTTTCAAACCAGTTGCTTTTAATAAACTACGATGCGGCGCTTTATCAAAACCTTTTTTAATCATGTCACTTCTCATCTTGTCAAATCCCCTCTTACGTATTTTTCACTTGCAATCTATTACCCTATTTCTTTACTAATTCTTTCGGTGCATCAATCCAGCTCATCATTTCACGAAGCTCAGCCCCTACTTTTTCTAACTGATGATTTTGCTCTGCTTTTTTCATCGCATTATATGTTGGACGCCCCGCTTGATTTTCTAAAATCCATTTCTTCGCGAATTCACCTTGCTGAATTTCTGTAAGTACTCGTTTCATCTCTTTCTTCGTTTCATCTGTAACAATTCTCGATCCTGTTACATAATCTCCAAACTCTGCCGTATCGGAAATAGAATGGCGCATGTTCGTTAAACCACCTTCGTACATTAAATCAACAATTAACTTTAATTCATGTAAACATTCGAAGTATGCAATTTCAGGTCGATATCCGCCTTCCGTTAATGTTTCAAAACCAGCTTTTACAAGTGCAGTTACACCTCCGCAAAGTACCGCTTGCTCACCAAACAAATCGGTTTCTGTTTCTTCTTGGAATGTCGTTTCAATTACACCTGCACGTGTACACCCTACACCTTTTGCATACGCAAGTGCTACATGTAATGCGGTGCCTGTTGCATCTTGATGTACTGCGACTAATGCCGGAACACCATTTCCTTCTTGGAACACACGGCGAACGAGATGACCTGGACTTTTTGGTGCGACCATCGCTACATCTACGTAACTTGGCGGATTAATTTGTCCGAAGTGAATATTAAATCCATGTGAGAAAAGTAACATTTGCCCTTCACGGAGATTCTCTTCTACATCTGCTTTATACACATGTGCTTGCTGTTCATCTGGCAGTAACATTTGTACAACGTGTGCGGTTCGAACTGCTTCTGAAACAGACATTACTTCAAATCCATCTGCTTTTGCTACTTCAAAAGACTTACCATATCGAACACCAACTACAACTTCTACACCAGAATCACGTAAATTTTGTGCCTGTGCATGACCTTGAGATCCATAACCAATTACCGCAACTGTTTTCCCTTTTAATAACTCTACATTTGCATCTTTTTCATAATATGTTTTCATATTCGATACACTCCTTATAATTTATTTACTTGCAGTACATCAATTAATTTTTTCAACTGACTAACAAGTAATGTCGCTTCATTTTCAGTACAAACTGCTGTGAGTTTCATTTCAGAAACGCCACTAGTATCTCTTTCGTTTAAATGTAAAGAAGAAATATAATAGCCACGCCGAGCAAAAATCCCACTTATACGTAATAAGACGCTTGGCTCGTTATGAATAACGAGTGAAAAAGTATGACTCATTCTTCCCACCTCTTCATAATCATTTCGTTATTCCCTTTATTTGGCGGAACCATCGGAAATACGTTTTCACCTTCTTCTACACAAAAATCAACTACGACAGGACCTTCATGAGCAATTGCTTCTAACATCACTTGTTTCGCCTCTATTGAATTTGTAGCCCTTAATCCCTTCACTCCATAAGCTTCTGCCACTTTCACAAAATCTGGTGATCCAATTTTTGATTCTGATAAACGATTTTCATAAAACATTTCTTGCCATTGCCTTACCATCCCTAAAAATTTATTGTTTATAATAAATACTTTTACAGGGATGTTATTTTCAGCGATTGTTTGTAGTTCTTGAATATTCATTTGAAAAGAAGCATCACCTGCAATACAAATGACGAGTTCTTCTTCTTTCGCAAGCTGAGCACCAATTGCCGCCGGAAAACCAAACCCCATCGTTCCTAGTCCGCCAGATGTGAGAAAAGTCCGTGGATTTTTCGCTTTATAAAAATGCGCAGCCCACATTTGATGCTGTCCTACTTCTGTCGTAACAATCGCTTCACCATTCGTTAATTCACTTACTAAGCTAATAACATGCTGTGGTTTTAACTCACTTTCTTTTTGATTATAGAAAAGAGGGTATTCCGCTTTCCATTCCTCGGTTTTCGTAATCCATTCATCTGTCTGTGTACAAATCTGCATATGTAACAACATGTGTAACGCTTTTTTCACATCTCCAACAACTGGATATTCCACAGTTACATTTTTATGAAACTCCGAAGGATCTATATCAATATGTACCTTTTTTGAATGAGGAGAAAAGAGTTCTAATTTTCCTGTTACACGGTCATCAAAACGAACACCTAAAGCAAGTAATAAGTCACATTCTGTTACTGCCATGTTTGCAGCATACGTTCCATGCATACCGAGCATTCCTAAAAATAATGAATCTCCCGGCGGATATGCACCTAGTCCCATTAAAGTTGATACGACTGGAATACGATTTTCTCTCGCAAATTTGATAAGTTCATCAGATCCACCTGAATGAATGACACCTCCTCCAATATAAAGAAGTGGACGTTTTGCTTTTGAAATTTCTTTCGCTACCTCTCTAATCTTCATACTGTCTGGCATAGGCTCTAGTTTATATCCTGGAATCTCAATCACTTCATTGTAAAAACTTGTTACATTTTCATTTTGAATATCTTTTGGAATATCAATTAATACCGGCCCCGGCCGCCCGCTTTCGGCGATGTAAAAAGCTTCTTGTACGATGCGCGATAAATGATTCCCATCACGAACTTGGTAATTATGCTTCGTAACAGGTACTGTAATCCCAACAACATCTGCTTCTTGAAATCCGTCTTTACCAATTAATGGCCTTGCAACTTGCCCTGTAATGACAACTAAAGGAATCGAATCCATATAAGCATCTGCTAAGCCCGTAACTAAATTTGTCGCCCCTGGGCCAGAGGTAGCAAAGACTACCCCGACCTTTCCAGAAGCTCTCGCATATCCTTCTGCCGCATGAATAGCAGCTTGTTCATGACGAGTTAAAATGTGCTTTAAACCACTTCCGTATAACGCATCGTACACTGGCAAAATCGCTCCGCCCGGATAACCGAAAACAGTCGTTACGCCTAAATTCTTCAAACATTGAATAACGTGTCCAGCTCCTGTCACATCTTCACACTGTAATTTCTCATATGTTGTATACTGTTGCTCCATTTTAATTAACTCCTCTCCCTACCTACAGTAAGCTTTCCGCCAATCCTGGAACACGTACTCCTCTTTCTCTCGTTAACTTTTTAAATTCCTCTGTCAATTGTTTTGTTACACTTCCTGGTTTCCCATCTCCAATTTCTCTTGAATCAACTTTTACAACAGGAATTAATTCTGCTGCCGTTCCCGTTAAAAATACTTCATCTGCTACATATACGTCATGGCGAGTAAATGGCCTTTCCTCACATGGAATATGAAGTCGCTCACATAGCTCAATAACACTATTTCTTGTAATACCTTCTAATGCTCCTAAATAGGATGGCGGGGTTAATACTTTTCCATCTTTCACAACGAAAACATTATCTCCAGATCCTTCACAAACATATCCTTGTTGATTTAACATAAGAGCCTCTAGCACTCCTGCTTGTGCCGCTTCAATTTTTACAAGTACGTTATTTAAGTAGTTCATCGACTTAATACGTGGGTCTAATGCATCTGGTGTATTACGTCTTGATGCAACAGATACAACGCTTAATCCATTATCGTAAAATTCCTGTGGGAATAACTTTAATTGTTCTGCAATGATAATAACGCTCGGTTTCACACAACTTCTCGGATCGAGCCCTAAGTCCCCTTTTCCTCTTGAAACAATTAACCGAATATAAGCATCTGCATACTCATTTTTTTGAAGTGTCTGTAAAACTGCTTCTTCCATTTCGTCAACCGTCAGCGGGATTGTAAGTAAAATAGATTTTGCCGATTCATATAATCGTTTTACATGTTCTTTTAAACAAAATACATTTCCACCGTAACTACGAATCCCTTCAAATACACCGTCTCCGTATAAAAAACCATGATCATATACTGAAACAACTGCCTTTTCTTTTTCTACAAATTCCCCATTCATATAAATGTACTGATTTCCCATCTCACATCGCTCCTCTTTTTTTCTCTCTATTCTTGCAATCTATTTCTATATCGATTGCTGAGATGAGTATTTTTAACAGAATATTCAGTATATAAATCTTAAAAATATACTCGTCTCAACAATCGATTACATACATACTTGTAGCGATCCATTGCTGAGACGAGGGAATCGTGGTACCACTCAGCTTCCTTACACTTCTC
>NZ_JAKUFR010000161.1:0-5117 GCF_022663555.1 Bacillus cereus group sp. BfR-BA-01381 | reverse complement strand
AAGAACGTGCAAAGCGAGAAAAGGAAGTTGGATAGTATAAATAAGGGGAGGCTGCATGAACTTCATGTAATCTCCTCTTTTTTTAATTGTTACTGCTGTCGCTTTTTGTCGGTAAGTCGATATATTTTAATAATCGCTGATATATTTCGAGAATCGTCGTTATATCTTAATAATCGCCGATATATTTTCAAACACCAATCAATATAATTTCATTTACCGACAAACCATTATCTGAATTTCATCAACTATTAATCAGTTGCCTTCCTATTTAAAAACGACTACAATTTTACTGTTATAGATGAACGAAAAAATAGAATAGGAGGGGAGACTATGCCAAGGAAAGTATGGCTATTAGTAGCTGGGATGATTATTAATGTCACGGGTGCTTCTTTTTTATGGCCTTTTAATACAATTTATTTGCATGATCACCTAGGAAAATCTTTATCTGTGGCCGGAATGGTATTAATGATCAACTCGCTTACTGGTGTAATCGGAAACTTGCTCGGCGGTGTTTTATTTGATAAATGGGGCGGTTATAAATCAACTTTAGTAGGGATTGTGATTACACTCGTATCGATTTTAGGTCTTGTGTTCTTCCACGGTTGGCCTTTATACGTTGTGTGGCTAGCGTTAATCGGTTTTGGTTCTGGAATGGTCTTCCCATCGATGTATGCGATGGTTGGTACGGTTTGGCCAGAGGGCGGAAGACGAGCATTTAATGCGATGTATGTTGGACAAAACGTTGGTATTGCGATTGGAACAGCGTGTGGTGGATTAGTTGCATCGTATCGTTTTGATTATATTTTCTTAGCGAACTTTATTTTATACTTTGTTTTCTTCTTAATTGCTTTTATTGGATTCCGTGGTATGGAAGACAAGAAAGAGCCAGGAGTACCAAAAGAAGTGGAAACGAAAAAAGGTTGGTCGCTTACACCTGGATTCAAAGCACTTCTTATCGTATGTGTAGCATATGCTTTATGCTGGGTTACATACGTACAGTGGCAAGGGGCGATTGCAACACATATGCAAGAATTAAACATTAGCCTTCGTCACTATAGTTTATTATGGACGATAAACGGAGCGATGATCGTTTGTGCGCAGCCGCTAGTTAGTATGCTAATTCGCTGGATGAAGCGTTCTTTAAAACAACAAATTATGATCGGAATCATCATTTTTGCGGCTTCATTTATTGTATTAAGTCAAGCGCAGCAATTTACGATGTTCCTTGTTGCGATGGTAACATTAACAATTGGTGAGTTATTCGTATGGCCAGCAGTTCCAACGATTGCAAATATACTTGCGCCAAAAGATAAGTTAGGGTTTTATCAAGGTGTTGTAAATAGTGCGGCGACTGTAGGGAAAATGTTCGGACCGGTCGTTGGCGGAGCAATTGTTGATTTATATAATATGGAAGTATTGTTTATAGCAATCATGGTAATGCTTGTAGTAGCGCTTATCGCAACGAGCATTTATGATAAACGAGTAAAAGTAGAAGAAACAGTTGAAGAAAAAATTGCAGTTTAGTTTGACGGAACATGTTCACATGTTTTAGAATATATTTAAATAAAACAACCTTTGGAACAAGGGAGATAGCTCGGCTGTCGTAAGACGAATTCGTTAGTTATTCATAGTAACGATTAACCGAGAAGCCCCGCTTTAAGCAAGCTCTTAAGAGATTCTAAGCGAAGGGTAGTTCACTTAACTCATATTTGTAATAACAGTGAGAAGGAGTAGTAGTAATAGAAGCTGGTTTAGAGAGTTGACGGTCGGTGCAAGTCAATCCACGTTTCGTTATGAACTCGCCTTTGAGTTGCAGTTGTGAAACTAATAGTAGCAATTGCCGTTAATCCACGTTACGGATCTAAGCGAATGTATATTTGTACATTAATTTAGGGTGGTACCGCGGGAATCTATAACCTCTCGTCCCTTTCTAGGGATGAGAGGTTTTTTGTATTTTGGGCGGTGAAAATAAATAGAATTTCAAGGAGGGTATCTCATGAGCTTTAATCATCAAGAAATTGAGAAGAAGTGGCAAGGGTACTGGGAAGAGAATAAAACATTCCGTACGCCAGATGAGACAGAAAAACCAAAATTTTATGCACTAGATATGTTCCCATATCCATCAGGTGCAGGCTTACACGTAGGACATCCGGAAGGTTATACAGCAACAGATATTTTATCTCGTATGAAGCGTATGCAAGGATATAACGTTCTTCATCCAATGGGATGGGATGCATTCGGTCTTCCAGCAGAGCAATATGCACTTGATACTGGAAACAGCCCAGCTGAATTTACAGAGCATAATATTAATACATTCCGTAACCAAATTAAATCATTAGGTTTCTCTTACGATTGGGACCGTGAAGTAAATACAACAGATCCAAACTACTACAAGTGGACACAATGGATCTTCCTAAAACTATTTGAAAAAGGCTTAGCTTACGTTGATGAAGTACCTGTAAACTGGTGCCCAGCACTTGGTACAGTACTTGCAAACGAAGAAATCATTGACGGTAAGAGTGAGCGCGGTGGACATCCAGTTGAGCGTCGTCCGATGAGACAGTGGATGTTAAAAATTACAGCTTACGGAGATCGTCTATTAGAAGATCTAGATGAGCTTGATTGGCCAGAAAGCTTAAAAGATATGCAACGTAACTGGATCGGTCGTTCTGAAGGTGCAGAAGTACACTTCAACATCGACGGTACAGACGAGAAGTTCACAGTTTTCACAACGCGTCCTGATACACTATTCGGTGCAAGCTACTGTGTACTTGCTCCGGAACATGCACTTGTTGCTGATATTACAACTGCTGAACAAAAAGAAGCTGTAGAAGCTTACATTAATTCAGTAAAAATGAAGAGTGATTTAGAGCGTACAGAACTTGCGAAAGAGAAAACTGGTGTATTCACTGGTGCTTACGCAGTTAACCCAGTAAATGGTGAGAAATTACCAATCTGGATCGCTGATTACGTTCTTGCAACTTACGGAACAGGTGCTGTAATGGCAGTTCCAGCTCATGATGAGCGTGACTATGAATTCGCATCAACGTTCAATCTTCCAATGAAGGAAGTTGTAAAAGGCGGAGACATTACGAAAGAAGCATACACAGGTGATGGTGCACACGTAAACTCAGCATTCCTTGATGGTTTAAATAAAGAAGAAGCAATCGCAAAAATGATTGAATGGCTTGAAGTAACGAGCGCAGGAAATCAAAAAGTAACATACCGTCTACGTGACTGGTTATTCAGCCGTCAACGTTACTGGGGTGAGCCAATTCCAGTTATTCACTGGGAAGATGGCACAATGACAGCTGTAAAAGAAGAAGAATTACCATTAGTTCTTCCGAAAACAGACAACATCCGTCCTTCAGGTACAGGTGAATCACCACTTGCTAACATTGACGAGTGGGTAAATGTTGTTGATCCGGAGACTGGTAAAAAAGGTCGTCGTGAAACGAACACAATGCCACAATGGGCTGGTAGCTGCTGGTACTACCTACGTTACATCGATCCAAACAATAGCGAAGCACTTGTAGATCCTGAAAAAGTAAAACAATGGCTTCCAGTTGATATTTATATCGGCGGAGCAGAGCACGCTGTACTTCACTTACTATATGCTCGTTTCTGGCATAAAGTATTATACGATATCGGTGTAGTTCCAACGAAAGAGCCGTTCCAACAATTATTCAACCAAGGTATGATTCTAGGTGAAAACAACGAGAAAATGAGTAAATCAAAAGGTAACGTTGTAAACCCTGATGATATCGTAGCAAGCCACGGTGCAGATACACTTCGTCTATACGAAATGTTCATGGGACCATTAGATGCTTCAATCGCTTGGTCTGAAAATGGTCTTGACGGAGCTCGTCGTTTCCTAGACCGCGTATGGCGTCTATTCGTTCAAGATAACGGTGAATTAAGTGAGAAAATTACTGATGCACCAAATAAAGAGCTTGAAAAAGCTTACCACCAAACAGTGAAGAAAGTAACAGAAGACTATGCAGAGCTTCGCTTCAACACAGCGATTTCTCAAATGATGGTATTCATCAATGATGCATACAAAGCTGAAACACTTCCGAAAGAATATGTAGAAGGTTTCGTAAAAATGATTGCACCAGTTGCACCTCACATCGGGGAAGAGCTATGGAGCAAACTTGGATACAATGAAACAATCACATATGCAAGCTGGCCAACATTTGATGAGTCTAAACTTGTAGAAGATGAAGTTGAAATCGTTGTTCAAGTTATGGGTAAAGTTCGCGCAAAACTAACAATGAGTAAAGACGCATCAAAAGAAGAAATGGAACAACTTGCACTTGAAGCAATTCAAGACCAAATTGAAGGGAAAACAGTTCGTAAAGTAATTGTAGTTCCTGGAAAACTTGTTAACGTTGTTGCAAACTAATTCATTCTAAAAAAAGCTCAGAGTATGTATACTCTGAGCTTTTTTTGTGTAGAAAATAATCTCTGGATTACCTTAGTGTAAGTTTTCAATTATTCTATTACGTACAAATAAAAGAGCGGAATTCCCATACAGACAAACACCTATTTTTCTATAGGAAATATGATAAAAAAGGTAGGCTAAATTGAGTAGAAGAGGTGAAAGGAATGAAAGGGATGGACAATAATGCACCACATGGTTTTTTCGGAGGTGGTTCGGACAGTTATGAACAAATGATGTTAATGGGAGGAGCTGGCCAACAAGGATACGGTGGTATTCCGAGCTGGATGGGCGGAGGAGCAGGAGGTTTTCCGACATCGGTAGCTGGTATGCAAACTGGAATGCCCACATTAATGGGGGGCTTTTCGACATCAGGGGCTGGAATGCCCACATTAATGGGGGGCTTTTCGACATCAGGGGCTGGAATGCCTACAGTAACAGGAGGCTTTCCAACATCAGTAGCTGGCGTACAGACAGGAATTCCAGTAGGGGTACCAACTACATTCCCATCTTTCGTTGGAGGAGTACAAACAGGATTTCCGGTACCGGGAGTAGGTGTTGTGGCAGGCGGAGTAGGTGGTTATCCGCAAGCTGTTCATGGTCATCATGTACATCACCATCACCAAGGCCAACACGGTCACCATGTACATCATCATCACCAAGGTCAGCACGGTCA
>NZ_JAKUFR010000160.1:0-5157 GCF_022663555.1 Bacillus cereus group sp. BfR-BA-01381 | reverse complement strand
AAGTAATAACATGAATACGCGTGACTTCGTTAAAGGAACACCAAGTCCTACCGCAATATCATCCCCTAGCTCTTGCGCATTTAAATGTCTAGCAGCTATAAATGATATTACCGTTAAAATGAGAACCCACGGCGCAAGTACCATGACATTTTGCCATGAAGAACCGTAAACAGTACCCGTAATCCATACATTCGCTTGACTTGCTTGATAAATTGGCGCTAATAACATAAACAAAGTCGTTGCCGCTTTCGTTAATGCCCAAAACCCAACACCAATTAAAACAAGACTAATCGGCGATAACCCGTCATTTCTCCATGCAAATAAATATACAAAAAGCGCTACAATTGTTGCCCCAACAAAGGCTGCTAGCGGCATATAATGAATGCTTACAGTTAGCGCATTATTTTTATCACTAAATATAGCTAAAAACAATACAACTGCAACACTTGCACCACCTGTAATCCCGATAATATCCGGAGAAGCAAGTGGATTTCGGACGAGGCCTTGTAAAATACATCCTGCGATCGCAAGTGCGATCCCTACAAGAATAGCAATTAAAATACGCGGCATACGAAACTTATTTACAACCATATTTGACATCGCATCGCCATTTCCAGTGATCGCTTGCCATACATCATAAGGAGCAATTTTCATGTCTCCCATACCTGCACTCGCAAAAAATAATCCTATTAAAACAACTAGTAAACTGAATAAGACGAGACAAGCTCGTTTATACATTAAAAACGAGAGCCCGCCTTTTCCTATACGAAACGGAATATACTTCTTCATTTGCTAAGCCCTCTCTTACGTG
This sequence comes from Bacillus cereus group sp. BfR-BA-01381, assembly GCF_022663555.1. Classification (NCBI taxonomy): domain Bacteria; kingdom Bacillati; phylum Bacillota; class Bacilli; order Caryophanales; family Bacillaceae; genus Bacillus; species Bacillus cereus group sp. BfR-BA-01381. The sequence continues at coordinate 4,346 of NZ_JAKUFR010000160.1, read as the reverse complement.
CAATATAAATAAAGAACGGCGCACCAATAAATGCTGTCATAACTCCTACCGGTACTTCTTGTGGCATAATGACATATCTTGCTGCGATATCAGCTAAGATTAATAGTATTGCACCTAACAAGCCGCTATACGGCACTCTCCATCTATGATCTACTCCAACAAGAAAGCTGGAAAAGTGCGGGGTAATGATTCCAATAAATCCAATTGGACCAGCAACGGCAACTGAACCACCAGACAACAGGACAATAATAAGTAACACGAATGATTTCATTAAAATCGTTCGTTGCCCAAGTCCCTTTGCAACGTCTTCCCCCATCATCAATGTATTTACTTTCCCTGCCATCATAATAGATGCAATCCAGCCTATTAATAAATACGGGAATACAGATTGTAAAATTTCTAACTTTCTTCCTTGCACAGATCCGGCAAGCCAAAATAATACTTCTTCAAGCGCCTTTTCATTTAACACAAGTAATCCTTGTGTTAATGATGAAAATAACGCACTAATTGCGACCCCTGCTAATGTTAACTTAAGAGGTGTTGTCCCCTCTTTTCCTAAAGAACTAGAAGCAAATACAAGTACAGCTGCAACTGCTGCCCCTAAAAAGGCAATCCACGTGAAGGCTGATAATGACGTCACGGAAAAAATAACAATTGCTACAACGATGAAGAAAGCAGCACCTGAATTTAATCCAATAAAATCTGGAGAAGCAAGTGGATTCTTCGTTAAAGTTTGCATAAGACAACCTGCAATGGCTAAACTAGCACCAACACTTGCTGCAATTAATGCCCTTGGTAGACGCACATTTTGAATAATAATATGTTCATTGGAACCATTAAAATGGAAAAAAGCATCTAACGCTAATTTCCAACTCGTATTTGTATATCCAAAAATAATACTTCCCCAAATACAAGTAATGACTGCAATGATCCCAACAAATAATCCAATCCATTTTGCTTGATTTGTTTTTAATAACATGCAGCGTTTCCCCTTCAATGTATAATGATACGTTGTAAGTGTATTTCAACTTAATTCTCATTGTCAACGGAAATGAGAATTATTTTCATTGACAACGAGGCCATGAAGTATTATTATCATGCTTGCTATTGAAAAAAATTCTCACTATGTAGGGGGTACATAATGAATTTCATGCGAAAGAAATCGTTTACAGTATTTGTATTTTTATTAGCCTTTTCACTACTTTTAAGTGCTTGTGGAAAATCAAATACGAAAGAAGAAACAAAAGAAGATACAAAAAAAGAAATGATTACAGTTGAACATGCAATGGGGAAAACAGAAGTTCCTGCTAATCCAAAACGTGTAGTTATTTTAACAAACGAAGGAACTGAAGCTTTACTTGAGCTGGGTGTGAAACCAGTTGGGGCTGTAAAATCTTGGACTGGTGATCCATGGTATCCACATATTAAAGATAAAATGAAAGATGTAAAAGTTGTTGGTGATGAAGGACAAGTGAACGTAGAAACAATCGCTTCTTTACAACCAGACTTAATTATAGGTAACAAAATGCGTCACGAAAAAGTGTACGAGCAACTAAAAGCAATTGCACCTACTGTGTTCTCTGAAACATTACGTGGTGAATGGAAAGATAACTTCAAGTTTTATGCGAAAGCATTAAATAAAGAAAAAGAAGGCCAAAAGGTTTTAGCTGATTACGATAAAAGTATGAAAGATTTAAAAGCCAAACTAGGTGATAAAGTAAATCAAGAAATCTCTATGGTTCGCTTCATGCCTGGTGATGTTCGTATTTATCATGGTGATACATTCTCTGGTGTTATTTTAAAAGAACTTGGATTTAAACGTCCTGGTGATCAAAATAAAGATGACTTCGCAGAGCGTAACGTATCTAAAGAACGTATTTCTGCAATGGATGGCGATGTATTATTCTACTTCACATTCGATAAAGGAAACGAGAAAAAAGGCTCTGAATTAGAAAAGGAATATATCAATGATCCGCTATTTAAAAACTTAAATGCAGTAAAAAATGGTAAAGCATACAAAGTTGATGATGTGATTTGGAATACAGCTGGTGGTGTAATGGCTGCTAACCTACTACTAGATGATATCGAAAAACGCTTTGTTAAATAATCTTTCCTTAGCCAGCTCCCCCTCTATGGAGCTGGTTATTTTTCAATTCACTTAAATGTCACATTATTTCATTTTGTATTTTTATTCCCAATATGTTATATTATAAAAGTAAATAGAATATATTTTCTCTATATCAGAATAAATATTTTAATCTAAATTTTCTGATTAATCACTATTTTATTTTCTTTTAGAATTCAATTATTACATTTGAAAACGCTTATCATCTCGTTTTCAGGGCAAAATACAGTAACGGTCGAAGTGAAATAGAACTTTTTTAGAAATTTTCTTTCTATTTCCATATAATTCTATTGACTTCTAAATATTTTGTAAATTAAAATGATTACATAAATATCCGTTATACAGGATTAGGGGGAAACAAAAATGGATGCAGCTTTAAAATTAGACAAAGCTGGAGAGCAACAATCACCAAAAAAACATCCACCAGGGTTATACTTGTTGTTCTTTACAGAAGCATGGGAAAGATTCAGTTATTACGGAATGCGTGGCTTATTAGTTCTTTATTTAACAACGAGCTTAGTAAGCGGCGGTTTAGGATTTGATAAAGCAGTTGCAGTTCAAATTTACGGTATTTTCACAATGTTAGTATACTTCACACCGATTATCGGTGGTTGGTTAACTGACCATTTCATTACGAAGCGCCATGCCATTACTATTGGTGGTATCATCATGGCAATTGGTAACTTTGTACTATTCTCAATGAATACAAAAACTGGACTATTTTTAGGATTAGGATTATTAGTTATTGGTAACGGATTCTTCAAACCAAATATTTCGACTTTATTAGGTCAATTATATAGCGAAAACGATTCTCGTCGTGATAGTGCCTTCACTATCTTCTACATGGGAATTAACTTAGGTGCTCTTATCGCTCCATTCATTTGCGGTTACTTCGCAGACTATAGATACGGTTTCTTAACAGCTTGTATCGGTATGATTATTGGACAGCTTGCCTTTAATTTCTTAGCACCTCGTTACTTAGGGTCTATCGGAACAACTGTTGTAGGGAAAAAATCTAAAGAAAAAAATGCAAAAGCAATCGAGAAAAAACCTTTAACAACACAAGAGAAAAAACGTACTGCTGCAATTTTAATTTTAACTTGTTTCGTAGTATTCTTCTGGGCAGGATTTGAGCAAGCAGGTAGTTCTTTAACACTTTACACAGATAAGTTTGTGGATCGTACAATTGGTGGATTTACAATTCCAACACCTTGGTTCCAATCTGTAAACCCACTATTCATTATCTTACTAGCATTACCTGTTTCTGCATTATGGATTAAACTTTCGAAAACAAAAAATGGTGATTTGAAAATCCCAACAAAAATGGCATTTGGTATGATTTTACTAGGGATTGGATATTTAGTTCTAACTTTAGCTGTATTAAAAACTGGTAGCGACGAAGGTAACATTACAATGAAAGCAAACTTACTATTCATCGTATTCACTTACATGTTCCATACAATTGGTGAATTATTCTTATCACCAATCGGATTATCTATGGTAAGTGCAATCGCTCCTGTTAAATTAGCATCATTATTAATGGGTGTATGGTTAGCTGGTACTGGCTTCGCAAACTTATTAGCAGGACAATTAGCTGCTTTCACTCAATCTTTAGGATATTTAGAAGTATTCGCAAGTATCGGTATTATCGTAATCGTACTCGGATTAGTACTTCTTATGTTCTCTAAGAAAATTGCACATATGATGGAATAAGAAATAAAAAGACGCTTCTAAACATTTAGAAGCGTCTTTTCTATTACTTCTCCTCTAAAGCCGTCACGTTCACGTGGACGCTTTCTCCAGGATTAGATACATCATACACTTGAGCAACCCCACTCTGCTCGTCACAGCTCTCAATCCATACTGGTACACCTTCATATGTAACGTCGATTCTACTTGAAGAAGATAAAATTTGTTTCACACGTTTTACATCCATTCTACTATCCCTCCTTTTACTTATTACACTCCTTTCTATCTTTTCTTTTCCTTTTAGAATATATTCCATATAGCAACATTTTAATGGTTAGCCTTTTTTCCTTACATATTAACATTCTTTCTCATATCATCCTTCTAACAAAAAAAAGACGTAGATCCCATACGTCTTTTTCCATAATATTCAAATTTTAAGAAAATAATGTTTTTACTACTTCACTTACTTTATCATTATGAATTTGATAATACACTTCCAGTCCTCGTCGTTCAAAGCGTACTACTTTATTTT
>NZ_JAKUFR010000159.1:0-5214 GCF_022663555.1 Bacillus cereus group sp. BfR-BA-01381 | reverse complement strand
ATCAGGAGATAAGACATTTAGAGAGGTTTTAAAGCTTATACGAGAGACTTCTTTAGAAGCTTACGCTCATCAGGATGTCCCATTCGAGAAATTAGTGGAAGAAATACATCCGGAGAGAGAGATGGGGTATTCACCTTTATTTAACGTAATGTTTGTTGTTCAAAATGATTCTACAAAAATAGTAAAGAGTTCGGATGTGAATTTAGTACCATTTGAAATTCACACTGAAACAGCAAAGTTTGATATGACATTATGTGTACATGAAGACACGGAAGGGCTCATAGTAGAAATTGAATATAATACTAATTTATTTTTTGCAGACACGATAAAAAGAATGATAAATCACTTTAATAATTTGATACAAGCTTTTTTAGAAAATCCTAATCAATCAATTTCAACTCTATCAATATTAACGGAGAAGGAAAGATATCAATTATTAACTGAATGGAACAATACTGAAGTCACCTACCAAGATAATCATTGTTTACACCATTTATTTGAAGAACAGGTTATAAGGACACCTGAAAATATAGCGGTAGTTTATCAAGATAAAACGCTAACCTATGATGAATTGAATAAAAAAGCAAATCAACTAGCTCATTACTTAAAAATGAAGGGTGTAGGTCCAGACATTCCAGTAGGTATACGTGTAGAACGGTCTTTAGACTTAGTAATTTCCATATTGGGGGTTCTAAAGGCAGGTGGAGCGTATGTACCTTTAGAAATCGATGCTCCATCTACTCGAATAGCTCAAATATTAGAAGATTCCAAGTCAAAGGTATGTCTTACTCAGGGGCATTTGAATGATGTTTTTCCGAATGAAGTTATTGTAGTTTGTATTGATAAAGATTCAAAAGAAATAGAGGATTATCCAGAGTATTCACCTGAAACTAATGTTACGGCTGAACATTTAGTTTCAATTTATTACACATCAGGATCTACCGGTAAGCCAAAAGGAGTTGCAAATATTCATAGGGGATGGGTTAACCGTATGAATTGGATGCAACGTAGATATCAGTTGAAGGAAACCGAAACGGTTTTACAAAAAACTACTTTGACTTTTGATGATGCTGCAGTAGAGTTTTTCTGGCCTTTGATGGTGGGGGGAAGAATTGCAATGCTTGAACCAGAGCTTCATAAAGACCCTCAAGCCATTTTAAATGCAGCGGTTAATTATGAGGTAGCGGTATTACAATTTGTTCCTAGTATGTTAACGGCCTTTCTTGATAGTGTAGATCAAAAAAGTCAAATTAAATTAACTTCTCTTCGACATGTAATATCAAGTGGTGAAGCGCTTCATCCAGAAGTTGTAAAAATGTTTTTTGAACGAATTAGATGTAATTTGTACAATCAGTGGGGAGCTACAGAAGTTTCAATTGATTCTACTGCCCATGTATGTTCCCTTAGTGAAGCAAATCAAGAGGTTATTGTGCCTGTTGGTCGTCCGATTGACAATAATCAAGTTTATATATTAGACAAACATTTACAACCGGTTCCAATAGGTGTTGCAGGGGATTTATATTTAAGCGGAGTTGGATTGGCAAGAGGGTACCTCAATGATCCTAAACGTACTAATGAAGCTTTTATTTCAAATCCATTTGTATCTAATACCCTTATGTATAAAACAGGAGATAAAGGATACTATCGATCAGATGGAGCTATCGTATTTTTAGGACGTTTAGATAATCAAGTGAAAATTAGAGGTATTCGTATAGAATTAGGTGAAATCGAAACTGTTCTTATGGAACATTTAGCAGTAAGAGAGGCAACAGTTATAGCAATTAGTAATAGTGTAGGTGAAAAACGACTTGTGGCATACTTGGTTATAAAACAGGGGAATAGCCCTACTCGACAAGAATTAAGGAGTTTCTTGAAAGAAAAATTACCTGAATATATGCATCCTTCCGCATATGTATTTCTAGATTCATTCCCATTAACAACGAGTGGAAAAGTTGATCGTAAATGTTTACCAGTTCCTGACCTAAGTAAAATAGAAACAGAACAAAAGTATGTGGCTCCTAGTAATGAAGAGGAAATTTTATTGGTAGATATCTGGAAACAAGTTCTTGGTATTGAGAAGATTGGCATACATGATAACTTTTTTGAACTTGGGGGACATTCTTTATTAGCTACACAAGTAATCTCTAAAATTCGTAAAATATTTGAAGTTAATATTCCGGTAAGAGCAATTTTTGAAAAACCTACCATATTAGAGTTAGGTAAGGAAATTGTAGAGTATATTATTCAAGAAATAGACCAATTAACTGAAGAAGAGACTAATAAGTTACTTAAATAATAAAAAAGGGGAATAGAAACATGGGAGATGGCATGGTAACAAATCAGAAAAATCTTTCAGAAGCAAAACGAGCTTTGTTAAAAAAAAGATTACGTGGGAAAAAAATAAATAATGATCCAATTATTCCTAAGCGTGTACACCAGGAAGCTATTCCTTTATCTTTTGCTCAGAATCGATTATGGTTTTTTGATCAATTGGAAAAAGAGAGTGCATTGTATAATATTCCAATTACACTACATCTAACCGGTAATCTCGATATAAAAGTGTTGGAACAAAGTATAAATGAAATTATAAGAAGGCATGAGATACTTAGAACTACTTTTGATGAAGTAGAAAATAAACCTGTACAGGTGATTAACGGGTTTCAGAAAAGAAGTATTCTTTGTTCAGATTTGACAGAATATCGAGATGAAGTAAAGAAACTTCAAATGGATATTCTGATTAGAGAAGAGGCATGCAAACCCTTTAATTTAAAACAGGGCCCTCTATTTCGAGTTAATCTATTAAAGATAAACTCATATGAATACGTTTTAATGTTAAATATGCATCATATTATTTCAGACGGCTGGTCAACAGGTATATTTACGAAAGAGTTATCTATATTATATGAGGATTTCTCCAATCAGAGATCCTCATCTTTACCAGAATTGCCAATTCAATATGCAGATTTTGCAGTCTGGCAAAGAGAATGGTTACAAGGAGAGGTTCTGGAGAAACAGCTTTCATATTGGAAAAAACAACTAAATGGAGATTTACCGATACTAAATTTACCAACGGATAGACCAAGGTCCGCTAAGCAAACATATAAAGGAGCATTTATAGATTTTGCACTTTCTAAAGACTTAGCTGAAAAAGTTAGAAACTTAAGTCAACAAGAAGGGGTCACTGAATTCATGACTCTGTTAGCGGTGTTTAAGACATTAATTTATCGTTATACGGGTCAAGAAGATATTTTAGTGGGGTCTCCAATTGCTAATCGAAATTATGAAGAAATTGAAAATTTAATTGGTTTTTTTGTTAATACACTTGTGATACGTACGCCTATAAATGGAAATATGAAATTTAGAGAACTGTTAGCTAACATACGTGAGGAGTCACTAGAAAGCTATAGTCATCAAGATTTTCCTTTTGAGAAGCTAGTTGAAGTTTTGCAGCCTAATCGAGATATGAGTACTTCACCAATATTTCAAGTTATGTTTGTGTTACAGAATGCTTCTATGAAGAATTTAGAAATGTCAGGAATAAAGATTGAACAACTTGAGATTCATAGTGGCACATCCAAATTTGATTTAACTTTATCTATGATGGAAGAAGAGACGATACTCTCGGGTTCAATAGAATATAATACAGAGCTCTTTAATCAAGATACAATTGAAAAAATGATTGAGCACTTTACTTTGTTATTAGAGGGGATTGTAGAAAATCCAAATCAATGTTTGATTGAGCTTCCTCTTTTAACAGATTACGAACAACAAATGTTGTTGGAGTGGAATAAGACTGAAACAGAATATCCAAAAGATGAATGTGTACATCAATTATTCCAGGGGCAAGTAGAATTGTATCCGGATACAATTGCTGTAACTTATGAAGATAAGCATATATCGTACAGTGAACTGAATTATAAGGCAAATCAATTGGCCCATTATTTAAAAAGATTTGGCGTAGGTCCAGATGTATTAGTTGGAATTCATATGGAACGCTCTGTAGATATGATAATTGGGTTACTAGGAATTTTAAAAGCTGGCGGAGCGTATGTTCCTCTAGATACGACATATCCAAAAGAGCGATTGGCGTTTATGTTAGAAGACTCGAAGGTGCCAATTTTACTCACACAAGAGCGATTAGTAGAAGGGCTTCCTGAACATAATAGTAAGATAGTTTCTATAGATACAGATTGGATAAATATATCCAAAGAAAGTAGTAGAAACTTAGATGTTAATACTACTCCAGAAAATTTAGCTTATATTATCTATACTTCAGGATCTACAGGTAGACCAAAAGGGGTATGTGTTCCTCATAAAGCAATTAATCGATTAGTTTGTAATACAAACTATGTAACGTTCCAACATTCGTTCAAAGTGGCTCAAGCTTCAAATACTTCTTTTGACGCGGCAACTTTTGAAATTTGGGGTGCTCTATTAAATGGGGCTGAGTTGATAGGAATCACAAAAGATATCATACTTTCTCCAAGAAGTTTCGCGGAGGAGATTAAAAATCAAGGAATAAATATACTGTTTTTAACACCCGCTCTGTTTAATCAAATTGTGAGTGAGGTGCCAACGGCATTCCAGTCTATACAATATGTAGTATTGGGTGGTGATGTTATTGATCCAAAGGCGATAAAGCAGGTATTTAAGTATGGCTCACCTGAAAATCTGTTGAATGGATATGGTCCTACAGAGAATACAACCTTCTCTACATGGTATTCAATACAAGAAACATTGGAAGAGGGAAAAACAATCCCTATTGGTCGACCTATTTCTAATACTCAAACATACATTTTGGATAATAAATTACAATTAGTTCCGATAGGAATTCCAGGAGAATTATATGTTGGAGGAGAGGGAGTAGCACGTGGATATTTAAATCAACCAGAGTTAACAGAAGAAAAGTTTATTCTTAATCCTTTTGTTTCAGATTCCAAAGCTCGTTTGTACAAGACTGGGGACTTAGTTCGCTATTTACCAGATGGAAATATTGAATTTTTGGGCCGAATTGACAATCAAGTGAAAATCCGAGGTTTTCGAATCGAACTTTTTGAAATAGAAAGCATATTAGGAGAACATCAAGCTGTTCAGGAAACAGTAGTTATGGCACGCATTGATAAGGAAACTAAAGATAAATATTTGGTAGGTTATGTAATTTTAAAACAGGAATATGAGTTATCTGTGTTTGAACTAAGGAATTATCTGAAAGAA
>NZ_JAKUFR010000158.1:0-5219 GCF_022663555.1 Bacillus cereus group sp. BfR-BA-01381 | reverse complement strand
TTATTCCTGTCGCTCCCGTTGGACCTGTTGCTCCCGTTGGACCTGTTGCTCCCGTCGCTCCCGTTGCTCCCGTCGGACCGGTTGGGCCTAGCTTAGGCACTGTCCCATCGCAACTAAAACAACAAGAATCAACATGTACACCATTTTGATTATTACACTCACAATACCCATTTATATTATTGCGCCATGAAGACATGTTGATCCCTTCCTTCAAATTCAATCTTTTAAGTATAAGCAACAAATAAAAAACACCTATCAAATAACCCAGAATAACTTTACTCCGTACATTCTAATAATTATTACATGCGATTCTTACCCCTTTTGCTTGTACTTTTGCCTTCTTACTCAAACGAAATTCTTTTTCTTAATAAAACAGCTTGATGTTCTCGTACTTGGAGCACCTTATTTCTTATAGTTGATGAGGGAGAGTGGGAAGAAAGTTAATAAAAAAGAGGCTTCTTGTTAGGAGTCTTCTTTTTTATTTGTTCTTATAGGCCAAAAGGAAACTATCTTTTTTTCACGAATGTAACCTATGAACATAACTAGGAGGGATAACTATGTACCAAACAATTGAAGGCTTCTTGCAATCATGGACATACGAGACTGAGTCTACTCAAAAAATGCTCGATGTACTAACAGATGAATCTTTGTCACAAGAAATCGCACCTGGGCACTGGACGTTAGGAAGAGTCGCTTGGCATATCGTGACGGCAATTCCTGTTATACTATCTGGCACAGGGCTAAAGTTTGAAGGAGAAACAAAAGATTATCCTGTTCCAACTTCTGCAAAAACAATTGCAGATGAATACCGTAAAGTAAACGCGGCTTTTGTTGAAACACTTCAAAGTAAATGGACTGATAAAGACTTAGCTACTATTAATGACTTCTTCGGTCGTCCTATGCCGAATTCTATATTTTTAATGACACTCATCAATCATCAAAATCACCACCGCGGACAAATGACCGTTTTAATGCGTCAAGCTGGCTTAACAGTTCCTGGCGTGTATGGTCCCGCAAAAGAAGAATGGGCTGCCGCTGGAATGGAAGCACCTAAAATGTAACAACAAAAAAAGACAAGGTGTTTACACATCTTGTCTTTTTCTGTAACTTGTTTCATGTGAAACTATTTTTTTAAAATGGTTGTTTTATGGAAAAGATAGGTTAAAATGAATACATACTATAAAGAGGAGTAACCAAATTGAATACAAAGAATAAAAAAATAGCTCTGGGAACTATTTTATTAACTTCTATTATTGGAGTTATTAGTGTATCTCTTTATTTCACCTATTATGGTACCCCTTGGGGAAAACAAGCAGCAATTACGGAATCAAAAGAGTATATTACAAAATATTTTAATCTAGATGCAGAAGTCAAAAACACTTCTTACGATGCTAAAATGAATAGCTATGCAATCGCCTTTGAAACAAATAAAGACAGAGAGTTTACTATCGAATATAAAAGTCCTAATAACTTTAATATTTCTCCAGGAGTACAAGCGTATTTAAGCAAACACTCCAAATTTACAGAGTAGTAACGAAGCATACATATACAAAAAAGAGTTGGTGTAACGCCAACTCTTTTTTTATTTATTCTTATCAGACTGTTATATCTTCCTTCTCTATATTTTTAATTCCGTAATATGCAATCACAACTCCAATTGCTGCCAATGCTAGTTGAAGGGGAAGAAAAGTTGCCGTTGAAAACATTGGGGTGTTATTAATTGCAATTGATACAACGATAAGGGATGAAACAATTGTAGTTGGCACTGAACCTTTACGCATTCCGAAATATAGTGGAATTAAACTTATTCCCGCAGTTGCAACGGCTAAAGGAACAAGATTTATCCCTTCTTGCATCAATTGATCTACTGTGAATGAATGAGGAAGAATTGAAAAATAGCTATCTATCCCAAAGAAAACTCCTACTACTAAAATATTAGATAAAATAACTGTTATAAATGTTAATGTTGCTGTAATAACCAACTTACTAACCATCATTTTCTTTCGGTTAATTGGATAAGAAAACATAAGTAGTATTGTTTTGTTTTTATATTCACCAATTATTAACCTTGCGATTAACACACTACCAAAAATAATAAATGTTGCTCTTACTAATGTACTAGCCATTAACAAAACCATCTGTGGATCTCTTATTTCTGGATCGCCTTCTATTTGAGAAACGATGCTCGTAAAGATCAGTAATGCCAATATAGCGATATTTGCAATAATCGCTCCCCTTACATACCATCCAAGCTTAAACTTCTTCATTTCTAGCTTCATAAGACGTAGCATAATAGTCCTCCTTTCATTTACATTTTAATCGATATAAATTACCCCTGTTTCACTTAAAATCTGCACTTCATTTTTTGCATCACCAATGGTTCCTAATTTTACATTTTCTGTATTTTCATCTTTCTTAAGTCCTTTTACATTCACCATTACGTCAGACGAATTACTTTTAGCCGTAAGTTTTAAAGAAGTCGGAACACCTTTATACCGTACGCCAATATCTCCTGATTTTGTTTCTACAAATAACGATTTTCCTTCTTTCATATTCTTCAGTAATACTTCCCCCGATGTTGAAGTGATGTTCATATTTGAGTTACTTACATTTGTTATATAGTTATCACCAGTCGTAGACTTTATATTTAATTCTTGTACTGAACTATCTTTTACAGCTAACTCTCCACTTTGCGATATGAATTCACCTTTCTCAGCTGATAGCCCTACAACCATTTCATCTCCAGACTTGCTTTTTGTCACGATACTTTTTACTACTATATCGCTTATTTTCACATCACCCGATTTATTATTTAATACAATTTTATCTATTTCTTTCTTCGGAATAGCTATACATATACTATTTTTCTTCCTAAACGTAAAACCATTAAAAAATCTGGTCTCCGTTTGTTTTTGCTTAACTATAACTTTATTCCCTGCCTGTTCTATTTCGACAGGATCTACCTCTTTATCTAATCGTTTACCTTGAGCCGAAATGACTATTTTGTTAGCTTCTGTACTTTTAAATTCAATATCCCAGTTTTCATTATCCACTTCTATTTCTTTTATATGATTTATCTCAAAAGACTTTTCTTTCTTAAAATCTTTCCCTTGAAATACTTTAAAACCAAAAACCGCACTAGCAATTGTAATGAATAATATTGCAATTACTATTATTTTTTTCACCATTTATACCCCAGTTCATTTTTGTTTTAGGCTCGCTTCACGCCACATCGATCTTGTCGATTTTACGATACGATAAATAACTAATAAAAATTCCTAATAAACAGAGTACAATTGGGATAAATATAAAATCATACATACTTACTTGACCGCTTCCAGGACCTACGTTACTGTTCATTAGCATCCCAATTATTACTGCAGAAGTAATTGTTGTCGGTGTAGATTTCTTTCTCATCCCAAAAAATAAAGGAATTAAGCTTATACCAGATATCATAAATGCACTTATAAAGGTAGCTGGAACAGTAGCTATTATTTCACCCATCGTAATAGGTGTTTCAATTAACCCCATCATTGGGTTCATAAAAAACATGAGCAAACTAATAGTGAACGTAGCAATAATCATGCTGATAAAACAAAAACTAAAAACAATTGTTAATTTCGCCCTCATTAGCAATTTCCTTTGTAATGGGTACATAAACAATAGTTGCATTGTTTTGTTCTTATATTCATCAATTACTAAACGCGATAAAATGACTGCACTAAAAATAAGAAATGTCATTCTTATAAAAATGTTTGCCAAAGTCATATATTTTGTGAAATCAGTGAGTGCTGCGTCTACTTCATCTTTCACTCCCAATCCCATAAGACTTACCGCAGCAAAAATTGCTATAATACAAATTGCTACCCCTTTAAAATAACTAGATAATTTATGTTTCTTCCATTCAAGTTTCATCAATTTAAACATATAAACCAAGCCTCCATTACTGACATAATTATCTCTATGCTACTAACATTCTAATTCCAGCAGTAACTACGCTTAACATTCCTATCATTAGTAGAATTAACAACCATTTCCGCTCTGGTTTCCTATAATATAAAATCCCACTTATGAACATTACGACCAATCCACTTACTAGATTCACTAACAATCCATTAAGCATGAATGCCCTCTCCATCCATTACATTTAAGAAATATTCCTCTAAGGAACTATGTTTCTTATTCATACTTTCAATTTCCACATCGTTCATAATAAGTGCTTTTGAAATGGCTTGCTGCGTCGCCTTCAATTCATACACGCGAATCATATTTCCACTCATTATTTTATAATTTTTTATGCCAAGTTTATCTTCTAAAATATAAGCTGCACGTTTCACATCAGGAACAGTAATTTCAATGTACTCTGTTTGTTTTCCGTTAATACTCTTCATTGAAACTTCTTTTATTAGTTTTCCATTTTGAATTACACCAATTGTATCCGCCATTAGTTCCATCTCACCTAAAATATGACTAGAAACTAACAATGTAATGCCATATTCTTTGCAGAGCATTTTAAATAAGTCTCGTAGCTCTTTAATACCAATTGGATCTAAACCGTTAATTGGCTCATCTAAAATGAGTAATTCTGGCTTTGTCATGATCGCCCTTGCAATACCAAGTCGTTGTTTCATCCCTAATGAAAAATCTTTTACTTTTTTATCATCTATACCGTGCAATTTTACTAAATGTAAAGCATGGTCAATTGCGTTTTTATCGTAATAGCCCATATATTCACAATGTAATTCTAAGTTTTCTTTCGCCGTTAATTTATCATAAAAGATTGGATATTCGATAATTGTCCCCATGCGCTTTAATACTTCATAAGATGTATCCGTTAACTTCTCACCGAAAATTTCAATATCACCGCTCGTCGGTTTTATTAAATTTGTGATCATTTTCATAATCGTTGTTTTACCAGCACCGTTTGGTCCTAAGAAACCGTATATCTCTCCTTTTTTCACATGCATGTTAACGCTAGAAATAACTTCTTTCCCCTTAAACACTTTCGTTAACTGATTCGTTTTTAATATATATGTCATGTCGTTTTCTCCTTTCGCACTACTTTATACTTCTATAATAGACAACGGAAATCTCTTTTTTCTTACCCGTTCCTTACAAATTCCTTACGCTGAAAAAAAAGCTTGTAGAATCTACTTCTCTACAAGCTAAAACTGCATCTTCTTTAATGCAACTGTAAAAATTGTTTTTTCATACGGCTT
>NZ_JAKUFR010000157.1:0-5500 GCF_022663555.1 Bacillus cereus group sp. BfR-BA-01381 | reverse complement strand
AGACCCAGAAGAAATCGTTAAAGCGAAAGGCCTTGTTCAAATTTCTGACGAGGGTACACTTCGTAAAGTTGTAACAGAAATTCTTGATAATAATGAGCAATCTATCGAAGACTTTAAAAACGGTAAAGACCGTGCAATTGGCTTCTTAGTTGGTCAAATTATGAAAGCTACAAAAGGACAAGCAAATCCACCGCTTGTTAACAAAATCTTACTTGAAGAGATTAATAAGCGATAATAGTAGTAACTTTTAAAGATTAAGCAGAAAAACACCCGTACATGGGTGTTTTTCTAGGTTAATCAAACGTTTGTTTAAATGAGAGAAAATTATTTAAACAAACGTTTGATTAACTGTCAAAAGTGGAAAAATGTTTGTATAGCAACTATGGTATGATAGTTGCAAAAAGGTGGGAATAATGATAAATCTAGACATAGAGGTTTTTTCATCTCATGAAATAATAGATAATTATTATTCGTTATATGTAAATTGTTGTGAGGAAATAGATAGACATAAATTTTTTTTGTCAAATAAAACAAAACCATTGAAATGAATATTTACTTTTGATGGGCTACACGAATCGGGTTCTTACTGCCTGTTTGAGCGAGATAAAAGAAGGATAGGAAGATGAGAGGAGGTAGGCACGGGAATACTGAATAGAAGTTCGGTATGTTCTTTGTCGATACATAAAGAAATTTCCTGTGCTAATAAATGATGAAGCGAGCAAGAATTATTTATAATCCTACTTCTGGGCGTGAGCTATTTAAGAAGAGCTTACCGGAAGTATTACAAAAATTAGAACAAGCTGGATATGAAGCATCTTGTCATGCGACAACGGGTCCTGGAGACGCAACTGTGGCGGCGAGGCAAGCTGTAGAGCGTAAATTTGATGTTGTTATTGCGGCTGGTGGTGACGGCACGTTAAATGAAGTCGTAAACGGTCTAGTTGGTCATGAATTCCGTCCGAAATTTGGAATTATTCCAGTTGGAACGACAAATGACTTTGCACGTGCAATCGGTGTACCTCGTTCTATTGAAGAGGCAGCGGATATTATTTGTGAAGGAAAAACTGTGCCATTAGACCTTGGTAGAGCAAACGATACATATTTTATTAACATCGCTGGTGGCGGTCGTATTACAGAATTAACATATGAAGTACCAAGTAAGCTAAAGACTGTATTAGGACAACTTGCTTATTATTTAAAAGGTATCGAAATGCTACCATCACTACATCCAACATATGTTGAAATTGAGTATGATGGAAAATTACTACAAGAAGAAATTACGATGTTTTTAATTACGAATACTCGTTCAGTGGGCGGCTTTGAAAAGGTAGCACCATATGCATCGATTAACGATGGCTTATTTGATTTATTAGTGCTGAAAAAAGGTTCGATTGCCGACTTAATTAAAGCTGCAACACAAGCGCAGCGTGGTGAACATATTAACAATCCAAAAGTACTATACACACAAGCGAACCGAATTAAAGTGCATTCACCAGATAAACTAATGATTAATTTAGATGGTGAATATGGTGGAGATGCACCGATGGAATTCGAAAATATGTATCATTGTCTGGAACTATTTGTTCCTGAACATCAAGAGGATGCCCTGTAAAGGCATCCTTTTTTATTATATAGAAGAATTGTAAATTTGAAGTTAGTTTGATTTTTATGGTATTTTTACAATTCGTTTATTTTATATCCATACTTTATTGATACACTGGAGGAGATAAGAGATGAGAGGTGGGGTGTTATGGAGAAAGTAAAAGCAATACTATTTGATAAAGATGGGACATTAATGGATTTTCATTCAATTTGGATAAAAGTGGCTGAAGAACTTGTGGCTGAATGTATAAAATTATACCAACTGCCACAGTCAATGCAGCCGACTTTATTAAAAGAGATCGGTGTGGATGGGGTATTTGTTCACCCACGTAGCGCAATAGCGGCAGGAACAAGCCTTGATGTGGCAAGGGGGCTTTGTAAGTATATTACGTCATCTAAGGAAGAGGAAATGCATGAATGGGTAAGTGAAAAACTGTTTGCCCTTATGTACGAGCATCGTTCTTACATGAAAATGACGGCAGATTTACCGAGAATTTTACAAAGCTTAAAGGATAGAGGATTTATTTTAGGTGTTGTTACAGCTGATGATTTCGCACCGACAGAATTATTTTTAAAACAGTATCAATTAGAGACCTTTTTTGATTATGTTGTAGCTTCAGATACATTTGCGGCACAAAAACCCGATAAAAGAATTATAGAATCCTTCTGTGAGAGGTTTCATTTAAAGGCATGTGAAGTAGCGGTCGTTGGGGATACACCGACTGATTTATATTTAGCGAAAAATGGTGATTGCTATGCAATTGGAGTACTATCTGGTACAGGGAATCGTCAAACATTAGAACCACTTGCTGATTTAGTAGTACAATCTGTTGGGGACTTTATTTCTCATTCAGGTGAGTTTGTTTGGGAAAAAGGAAAGTCTAATGTGTAAGAAAAATAAGTCTATAAAGACTCTGAATGAGTCTTTATAGACTTATTTTTTATGGCGAAATAGAAGGTGTGTAGGATGAATACTGAAAAAGAATATTGGCATACATTTTGCAATGAAAAGAGAAAACAATGTAAAGAAAAGGATGGGGTACGTAATGAATACAAAAAAATTTGCTAAAGTAAATGAACAAATTCCTGGACCGAAAGCAGCGTCTTTACTAGAACGCCGCCAAAATATAGTACCAAAAGGAGTAAGTAACGGCATCTCAACGTTTGTACAATCTGCAAATGGTGCTCTTGTTACTGATGTTGATGGTAATCAGTACATTGATTTCGCTGGAGCGATAGGAACAATTAACGTAGGACATTGTCACCCAGCTGTTAAAGAAGCGCTCCATAAACAAGTAGATCAATACATTCATACTGGCTTTAATGTCATGATGTATGAGCCATATATTGAATTAGCAGAAAAACTTGCGGCATTAGCGCCGGGAAGTTTTGATAAGCAAGTACTATTTTTAAATAGTGGTGCAGAAGCAGTCGAGAACGCTGTAAAAATCGCTCGTAAATATACAAAAAGACCTGGTATTATCGCATTTTCTAAAGGATTCCATGGGCGTACATTAATGACAATGACGATGACAAGTAAAGTAAAACCATATAAATTTGGATTTGGTCCATTTGCGCCTGAAGTCTATAAAGCACCATTTCCGTATGAATACCGTCGCCCAGAAGGATTAACGGAAGAGCAGTACGATAACTTTATGATTGAAGAGTTTAAGAATTTCTTCATATCAGAAGTAGCACCAGAAACGATTGCAGCTGTTGTAATGGAACCTGTTCAAGGGGAAGGTGGATTTATCGTCCCGAGTAAGAAGTTTGTGCAAGAAGTACGCAATATTTGTTCAGAACACGGCATCTTATTTGTAGCGGATGAAATTCAAACTGGATTTAGCCGTACAGGAAAATATTTCGCCATTGATCATTATGATGTCGTTCCGGATTTAATTACGGTATCTAAATCATTAGGTGCTGGTGTACCGATTAGTGGTGTTATTGGGCGCAAAGAAATTATGAATGAGTCTGCACCAGGAGAACTTGGTGGAACGTATGCAGGAAGCCCGCTAGGATGTGCGGCAGCATTAGCAGTACTTGATGTAATAGAAAAAGAGAATTTAAATGATAGAGCGATAGAATTAGGAAAGGTCGTAATGAACCGATTCGAAGAGATGAAAAATAAATATAATTGCATCGGTGATGTGCGCGGTTTAGGAGCAATGTGTGCATTTGAGCTCGTTCAAGATCGTAAGACGAAAGCACCTGATAAAACGTTGACAGCTAATTTATGCGCAGAAGCAAATAAACGCGGCTTACTTCTACTATCAGCAGGAACGTACGGTAATGTTATTCGTGTGCTAATGCCATTAGTGATTACAGATGAGCAACTTGAAGAAGGATTAACAATCATTGAAGAATCATTGCAAGTCTGTTATGAGAAAGCAAATATTGCTCGTGTTTAAAAGTTAAATAATAAAACAGCAAACATTCTAGCTGACTCTATATAAAATGCAGAAAATTCACTTTATAATAAAGGTAGTGAAGTGAATCGACGGATTGGAAGTTAGGGGTGGCTAGGATGGTTGCAGAAAAGGAACGAGTGTTAATGGATTTACAAGATGTATTTGAATATGCGTTTGACGAAATTTTTGTGACTGACGAAAAGGGAATCGTTGTACGTGTAAATAGTACATGTGAAAGGCACTATCAATTGGCTGCTAAAGAGTTAGTAGGTAAACATGTAAAAGAATTGCAGAAAGATGGTATCTTTTATCCATCAGCAACGTTAGAAGTAATTGAAAAAAAGAGGCCAATCGAACTAGTTCAGACGACAAAATCAGGAGAGTATTTACACGTTCGTACAAGGCCTGTTTTTGATGAAGAGGGCAATTTAAGAAGAGTAATTAGTTACTCTCGTGATCTTACAGAACTCTATCAATTACGTCAAAAGGTAGAAGAAATGGATAATCAGTTAAAAACATATAAAAAAGAATTAAGAGAAACATATGAACATGAAGGACTTATTTTTAAAAGTATCGCTATGCAAAAAATAGTCGAGACAATCAAGAAAGTATCCGTGGTAGATAGTACGGTTCTCGTTTTAGGTGAGACAGGAGTAGGAAAGAGTCGATTGGTGCGTCATTT
Source organism: Bacillus cereus group sp. BfR-BA-01381 (assembly GCF_022663555.1). Lineage (NCBI taxonomy): Bacteria > Bacillati > Bacillota > Bacilli > Caryophanales > Bacillaceae > Bacillus > Bacillus cereus group sp. BfR-BA-01381. Next base: position 805 of record NZ_JAKUFR010000157.1, on the reverse strand, counting down.
ACATGAAGTGAGTAACCGGAAGAATGAAAGTTTCTATGAAATTAACTGTGCGGCATTGCCGACAAATTTAATTGAATCAGAGCTTTTTGGATACTCAGGCGGATCCTTTACAGGTGCGAATCGTGAAGGGAAAAAGGGACTATTAGAATCAGCGCATAAAGGAACGCTATTCTTAGATGAAATTGGCGAAATGCCGCTGGAAATTCAAGCAAAGCTTTTGCAAGTGTTGCAAGAAAAAACGTTTCGCCCTATAGGCGGAAGAGAATTAAAGAAGGTGGACGTTAGAATTGTAGCGGCAACAAATAGAGATTTAAGTATGATGGTGAAACAAGGAACATTTCGGAAAGATTTATATTATCGTCTGAATGTCATTCCCATTGTAATCCCGCCACTACGGGAAAGAACAGAAGACATTTTGCCACTTATTTATCATTATTTACAACACTTTAACGAGAAATATGGTCGGAATGTAAAATTAGCGCCTAGCACATTGCAAATGTTTGTTGGTTACCCGTGGGAAGGAAATAATAGAGAAATTGAAAATGTGATTGAGCGAATTGTTATAACTGCTGATGATATCGTTACGATAGAGGATTTGCCAATAGCGATGCAAGAATCAACGGTTGAACAGTCCGGTCAAAGTCTCTATAAAATGTTAGAAGAAGTAGAACGTAATATTATTTTGAAAGCATATAAAACATATGGATCGAGTTATAAAGTAGCGGAGTTTTTAAAAATAAGTCAATCTGCTGCCACTAGGAAAATAAAGAAACTTATAGAGGAGGAAGAAAACATTGGATAAAAA
>NZ_JAKUFR010000156.1:0-5631 GCF_022663555.1 Bacillus cereus group sp. BfR-BA-01381 | reverse complement strand
GATACAGCTCAAGGGTTAACAAAGAAAAAAGGGGAGTTAATCAAACGTTTGTTTAAGATATATGTTCAGCGAGGAATTGGGAAAGAATCTAAAAAATTTATATATTTATTTTTTCTTAACAAATGGCGGAAAAATAAGAAAAATTTGCAGGATTATTAAAAATTATCACGAAATAAGTAAAAGTTTAGCGAATAATCGTTTGAAATAATAAAACGTTTTCTATATGATAAAGGTAAAGGTTAGTAAAAAAGTAGGTGAATTTATGACAGTAACATTTTATTCATATCCAAAGTGTGGCACATGTCAAAAAGCAAAGAAATGGTTTGAGGCAAACGATGTAGCATATGAGATGATTCATATTGTTGAAAATCCACCATCAAAAGAAGATTTACGTAATTTACATGAAAAAAGTGAATTACCATTAAAAAAATTCTTTAATACAAGTGGAATGCGTTACCGTGAACTTGGTCTGAAAGATAAGTTAAAAGATGCAAGTGAAGACGAAATGTACGAGCTTTTAGCATCTGATGGCATGTTGATTAAACGTCCAATTGTAACAGATGGAACGAAGGTAACACTTGGTTTTAACGAAGAGCAGTTTGAAAGTGTGTGGAAAAAGTACCAATAAGGTATTTTTACATAATTAATACATTCACTGGAGGTACAGTCATGAGCATTCCAAATAATTTACGTTACTCTGAAGAACACGAATGGGTAAAAACTGAAGGTAATGAAGTTGTTATCGGTATTACTCACTTTGCACAAAGTGAGCTAGGCGATATCGTATTCGTTGAACTTCCAGAAGTAGGTGCAACAATCGAAGCTGACGAGCCATTCGGAAGCGTAGAATCTGTTAAAACAGTTTCTGAATTATACGCACCTGTAAGCGGTAAAGTTGTAGCAGTAAACGAAGAATTAAGTGACCAACCAGAACTTGTTAACGAATCTCCATACGAGGGTGCATGGATGGTTAAAGTTGAACTTTCTGATGCAAGCCAAGTTGAGAAGTTATTAACTGCTGAAAAATATGCAGAAATGACAAACCAAGACTAATTATAGTCGACTGAAGGACAGCCTTTGTGCTGTCCTTTTTTATTTTGTGTTACATAATACATTTAAAATCGAGTGTAAATGAATAAGCTATTATAGGAATGAATGTTTTTCGGTAAGGTTTTATGGAACTTTACAACCTGAACGAGCCGCTTGCGCTTTTCTTTTGCAAAAATAAACAGGAAACAACATGAAAATAACGAATATACTATATACTAAGTTAAAGGTTGTATAGTATATGGTGATCGGGTGATGACATATGGTTTATGTAGAAAAAGTCATTATTGTAGAAGGTACATCAGATAGAAGAAAGATTGAATCTATTATTCGGGAACCGGTGGAAATTGTTTGTACAAATGGTACAATTGGTTTGTCGAAAATGGATGAGCTCGTTGATCAGTTTTTTGATAAGGAAGTGTATGTACTAGTGGATGCTGATGATGCTGGAGAAAAGTTAAGGAAACAATTTCGAAAAGAATTCCCGCAAGCAGAGCATATTTATATTGATCGCTCGTACCGAGAAGTGGCAACTGCGCCATCTTCACACTTAGCAAATGTATTATGGGGAGCTGACATTGACGTTTATACAGAATATTTACGGTAAGGAATGATAGAAGTGATTGACTGGACAGGAGCCGAAGCTACAGCCCTAATAGAGAATGAAGAAAAAACAGTGTTATATGTATATACTCCAATGTGTGGAACATGCCAATTAGCAAAAAAGATGTTAACTGTCGTTGAGATGACAATTGAAGATTTGAAAATTGGAATGTTAGATTTAAATTATGCTCCGCATTTCGCGAAAGAGTATGGGATCGAAAGTGTACCTTGTTTACTTGTTTTTGAAAATGGGACACTGATGAAGAAGATATACGCATTTCATTCGGTTGAATATTTATATACGGAATTAAAGTAGGCGGCAAAGTTTTTGCCGCCTCGACATATTTCTCGGGAAATATGTCGAGATGCAGGGTGGTTACAGTATTTGTCGAGCGAAAATAACAGGATTGCTCTTTAGTGAGAGGGAATGGTATGTGTAATAGAAAGTGATATGAAGGATGTGATTTAGAGTGAAATTATATTCTTTGCTGCAATCATTTGTAAATTACGCTAATGGTCAATATCATTTAGAACCGCTTTTAAGACAAGGAGAAAAAACTGTTAATTTCCGCTTTGGAGATGAAAGTTGTTCGTTACAAATTTCAAGAGATTATATAGAGCTGCTACATGAGGAAAGAGGAACGGAGCAAATCGTTTGTGTTGGTGAAGAAGATGTAAAACAATTGGTGAACGGCAATGTACGATTGCAAATGTTAATGAATGATGGACGTGTACAATATTCAGGAACGTATCGAACCATGCTATTAGTTGAATCGATGTTTCATATATGTAAACCGATGTCAGTAGGTGCTTAAAATTCTGAAGTTTCATTTTTTGCAAAAATTTCTGTTGACATGGTGTGTGGATATTGATACAATTCAATTCATAAAATATAGACAATTTCATAAATTACAAATCAGACGAAAATGTAATCTGATTTCTCTTATCAAGAGAGGTGGAGGGACTGTGCCCTGTGAAGCCCGGCAACCGTCAACTTATGTTGAAATGGTGCCAATTCCTGCAAAGCAAATGCTTTGAGAGATGAGAGAGAGGGATAATGTTGTTATATACGCACATAAACCTTTCTGCTTCTCTAAAGCGGAAAGGTTTTTTTGTTGTTTGAATGTGGAGGACATTCAAATAATAAAAGTAGTGATAATGGTGGACTACATGCATTAAACATAAAAAATTGCGGAGTCGATCTAAACAAAAAGGGGTGAACATCATGATCTTATTAGAAAATGTAAAGAAAATATATAAAGCAAAAAGCGGTGATGTCACTGCTGTAGATAATGCCAATTTAAAAATAGATAAAGGTGAAATATTTGGTGTTATCGGATATAGTGGCGCTGGAAAAAGTTCTTTAATTCGATTATTCAATCAGTTGGAGAAACCAACTTCAGGCCAAATTACAATTGCAAATCGCGTGATTTCAGCGATTACAGGAAGCGAACTTCGTAAGGCAAGGCAAGAAATCGGAATGATTTTTCAACACTTCAACTTACTTTGGTCACGAACTGTACGTGAAAATATTGAGTTCCCACTTGAAATTGCAGGTGTTGATAAGGCGAAGAGAAGAAAACGCGTGGATGAGTTAATTCATCTTGTTGGATTAGAAGGAAGAGGAGACGCGTACCCATCTCAGCTGAGCGGAGGACAAAAGCAACGTGTTGGTATTGCGAGAGCGTTAGCTAACAATCCGCAAGTACTTTTATGTGATGAAGCAACGTCAGCTCTTGATCCAGAAACGACAGATCAAATTTTAGATCTATTATTAGATATTAATAAACGTCTCGGTTTAACGATTGTACTCATTACACATGAGATGCACGTAATTCGAAAGATTTGTAATCGTGTTGCAGTAATGGAAAAAGGGAAGATTGTAGAAACAGGTCCAGTACTTGATGTGTTCCGTAATCCGCAGCAAGACATTACGAAACGATTTGTACAGCAGTTAACGGATTCTGAAGATACAAATGAAACGATTGAAAGTTTAATTGAAAAATATCCAGATGGAAAAGTAGTTCGTTTGCAGTTTATCGGTGAAGCGGTAGAAAGACCAGTACTTCAAAGATTAATGCAACGCAGTGATATAGAAGTTAGCATTTTGCAAGGAAATATCGCACAAACGAATAACGGCTCTTACGGTAGTTTAGTTGTTCATTTAAATGGTGAGGAAACAGCGATTCAGCAAGCAATAGAGGGAATACATCAAGATCAAGTAGAGCTGGAGGTGATTGCACATGGATAAGTTATTCACAAATGTTGATTGGAATCAAATGTTAGAAGCAACTGGTGAAACGTTATATATGACGGCAATCGCCGCTCTTGCCACATTTGTTTTAGGACTCATTTTAGGATTGTTACTCTTTATGACAGCGAAAGATAATTTATGGGAAAACAAAGCGGTTAACACAGCGATTGGAGCGTTCGTAAACATTTTTCGCTCGATACCGTTCATTATTTTAATCATTTTATTAATTCCATTCACAAAAATTTTGCTTGGAACAATTCTTGGAGCGAGTGCAGCACTTCCAGCTTTAATTATTGGAGCGGCACCATTTTATGCAAGAATGGTTGAAATTGCACTTCGCGAAATTGATAAAGGTGTAATTGAAGCTTCAAAAGCGATGGGAGCAAAAACAAGCACAATTATTTTGAAAGTGTTAATTCCAGAATCGTTACCAGCGTTAGTATCTGGTATTACGGTTACGACAATTGCTTTAGTGGGCTATACAGCAATGGCGGGAGTTGTTGGGGCTGGTGGTCTTGGAACACTTGCTTATTTAGAAGGATTCCAACGAGGAAATAACGACGTAACAATCGTTGCGACAATTTGTGTATTACTAGTTGTATTTTTCATTCAGTGGATTGGTGATCGTGTAACGACTCGAATAGATAAACGATAATAAAAAACGGGAGGATGTTTCAAATGAAAAAATTATTACTTACAGCACTGATTTCAACTTCAATTTTGGGGTTAGCTGCTTGTGGCGGGAAAGATAAAGATGAAAAGAAACTAGTTGTGGGGGCTTCTAACGTGCCGCATGCGGTTATTTTAGAAAAGGCTAAACCTTTATTAGAGAAAAAAGGAATTGAGTTAGAAGTGAAAAAATTCCAAGACTACGTATTACCAAATAAATCGTTAGCAGATAAGGATTTAGATGCAAACTACTTCCAGCACATTCCGTATTTAGAAAAAGAAATGAAAGATAAAAAATATGATTTTGAAGTAGCAGGGAAAATTCATTTAGAACCGATTGGTGTATATTCTCAAAAATATAAGAGCTTAAAAGAACTTCCAGACGGAGCGACAATTATTATGAGTAATTCAGTTGCTGACCATGGACGTGGTCTAGCAATTTTACAAAAAGAAGGTATTTTAAAAATTAAAGACGGAGTAGATCCGGTTAAAGCAACTCCAAAAGATATTGCGGATAACCCAAAAAACTTGAAATTCAAAACAGATATTGAGCCTGGTTTATTGCCACAAGTGTATAACAATAAAGAAGGCGACGCGGTTCTAATTAACTCGAACTATGCAATTGATGCGAAGTTAAACCCAGAAAAAGATGCAATTGCAATTGAAAGTAATGATTCACCATACGCAAACGTAGTAGCTGTTCGTAAAGGCGATAAAGATAAGAAAGAGATTAAAGCTCTTGTAGAAGTATTACATTCTAAAGAAATTGAAGACTTCATTAATAAAGAATATAAAGGAGCAGTTGTTCCTGTAAAAGAATAATTGCTGTAAAAGGGCTGGTGTATGCCAGCCTTTTTTATAACTACATAATTATACGGGAGAAGGGGACACCATATGAAAATGGTTCTATTGTCAGTTGTTACAGCGCTGTCTGTATTTACATTAGCTGCTTGCGGAGGAAAAGAGGAGAATAAGCTTGTTGTGGGAGCTTCTAACGTACCGCACGCTGTTATTTTGGAAAAGGCACAGCCGATATTAGAGAAAAAGGGTATTAAATT
>NZ_JAKUFR010000155.1:0-5686 GCF_022663555.1 Bacillus cereus group sp. BfR-BA-01381 | reverse complement strand
TAAAGAAATGTTTGCGGGATTAGATGAAGCGACAAAAGAAAAAGCGAAATCAATTTTAGAGCAAGAGAAATCCGGCAAATTAACACGTGAACAAGCAAAAGAGGAATTAACGAAGTTAGGCGTGAAAATGCCAGAGAAGAGTAAGCATAAAGACATACTTGCTAACTTAGATGAAGTAACAAAGGAAAAAGCAATGTCTATTTTTGAACAGGAAAAGTCCGGGAAATTAACGCATGAGCAAGCAAAAGAAGAATTAACAAAATTAGGTGTGAAACTCCCAGAGAAAGAGAAGCATGAAGACATCTTTGCGGGATTAGATGAGGCAACAAAAACAAAAGCAAAAGCGATTTTAGACAATGAGAAGAAACAATTAGAGGCATTGAATGTTGATTTACCGCACCATAAGTTTTTTATGAAAAAAGATGAGAAATAATTGAATGAAGTCGTATCTTTCGTGTGGGCAACCGGAAGATACGTGCGAGGACCGATTTCTGCTGACAGAAATCGGTCCCTTTTAATGATTCAATAAAATTCTTTTCATTGTTAGTATGTATCCAAAGACGCAGTAGAAGATTGCAAAACCGATAAACACTTCCGTATATTGATATTTACCTAATACGTAGAAGGAAACAGCTGGTATAATAGCTACCGCTAAAATGCTATAACCAGGATACTTGTACCTGAACATGATAGCGAATAGAACAGAAAGAAATGTAGCGATGATACAAAAAACAGCAATCATGGTTGATGCACCTCCTATATAGAGTATACCATTTTTAGGGAATTAGAGAAGTATCGTAACTTCTGTTATAATATAAGAAGAGAAATATTTCATATGTTATATAAAAAATATATTGATTTTTTCTAACAATTCAATATAATGAACAATAACTACAAAATTCGACATCAAGAAGTGATGATGAGGACACGATCAATTTTTTACGATTCTCAGAGAGGGAGGCCTTTGGCTGTGAGCTTCCTAATACGGAAAAATAGATTACCACCTCTGAACTGCAGCAGTGAACGAACATCTAGTAATTGCTTGCCGGCAAAAACCGTTATGTAGACTTGAGAAATTGGTGAAGTGTGTTACTTTACGAATTGAAACAAGGGTGGAACCACGAATACAACACTCGTCCCTTTTTTAGGGAGGAGTGTTTTTTTATTTCATTTTTGCATCACACTAGGATTGGAAGGAGGATACGCAGCATGCATCATGATGAGAAGAACAAAATTGGTTTAACGGTAGCACTTTCTATCGTAGTAGGAACGATTATTGGGTCTGGTGTGTTTATGAAACCAGGCAGCGTATTAGATTACTCGGGGAGTTCTAATATGGCGATTCTTGCTTGGGTAATTGGTGGTCTGTTAACGTTAGCAAGTGGTTTAACAGTAGCTGAAATTGGAGCGCAAATCCCGAAAAATGGTGGGTTGTATACGTATTTAGAGGAGATTTACGGAAGTTTTTGGGGATATTTATCAGGCTGGATGCAAACGATTGTTTATGGGCCAGCTATTATTGGAACATTAGGGTTATACTTTAGTTCTTTAATGATTAATTTTTTCTATTTAGATAAAGTATGGAATTTACCAATCGCAATTGGAACAGTTGTGTTCCTTGGCGTTGTAAATAGTATGGGAACAAAATACGGAGGTATCGTTCAAACGATTACGACAATCGGGAAGATGATTCCAATCGTATTAATTGTTGTGTTAGGTTTTTGGAAAGGAAATAGCGATATCTTTAACGTAGTTGTGCCAATATCAGAAAATCAAAGTATCGGGATGGCAATTTTAGCAACGTTATTTGCTTATGATGGCTGGATTTTACTTGCTTCGATTGGTGGAGAAATGAAGAATCCAACAAAGTTATTACCGAAAGCTATGACAGTTGGGATTTTAATTGTAACAGCTGCTTACGTATTAATTAATTTGGCGTTACTGAATGTATTACCAGCAACACAAATTGTAGACCTTGGAGAAAATGCAACAGCGACAGCTGCAGGCATGCTACTTGGAGAATATGGCGGGAAAATTATTAGTATCGGTATTATCGTTTCTATTTTTGGTTGTTTAAATGGAAAGATTTTAACGTTCCCACGTATCCCGATGTCGATGGCAGAACGTGGACAACTTCCATTTGCTAAGTTTATTGCGAAGGAAAGCCCGAGATTTAAAACACCAGCAAATGCGATTACTGTTGAAATCATTTTAGGAATTATTTTAATGATTATTAGTGATCCGAATAAGCTATCTGAGATTTCCGTATTCATTATTTATATTTTCTATGTAATGACGTTTATTGGTGTCTTCATTTTAAGAAAACGTAATAAAAATAAAGAGCGTGCATACAGTGTACCGTTATTCCCAATCGTACCAATCGTTGCGATTTTAGGTTCGTTCTTTGTAATTGGTAGTGCCATTATCAATGATCCGATAAGTTGTTTCTTATCCATTGGAATTGTCTTTACGGGGCTGCCGGTATATTGGTATTTAAATAAGAAGAATAAAAATGAAGTATCATGAGTGAAGGGTAGGCGTATAATACGCCTACCCTTTTTTTACTGTAAAAAAATTGTACTTGTGTTCAACTTCTATTTTGGTTACTATAGTCGTAGTAACCAAAATAGAAAGCGTGGGGAAAGACTTGAATTTTCGTGTGTATATTTTAGCTATCGCGGCTTTCGTAGTCGGAACGGTTGAGCTAATTATAGGAGGAACGCTTGATTTAGTTGCCAATGATTTAGGAGTATCTATTAGTGCAGCTGGTCAGCTTATCACAATATTTTCAGTAGTATTTGCTTTATCAGGTCCTGTTTTATTAGCATTAACAGGGAAATTTGAAAGAAAAACATTGTATGTTGGGGCATTATCAATTTTCTTAATCGGAAATATTATTTCAGCATTTAGTGTGAATTATGGGATGTTAATGTTCTCAAGGGTGATTTGTGCGGCGAGTGGTTCGCTTATTATTGCACTGTCAGTAACACTTGCTTCTAGCGTTGTAGAACCGCATTTTCGTGCGCGTGCAATTGGAATCATTTTCATGGGGATTAGTGGGTCACTTGTACTTGGAGTACCGCTTGGCCTTGTGCTCGGAAATGCATATGGATGGCGTGCACCATTTGTGCTCATTTCAATCTTAACAGTGATGGCAATCGCTTGTATTTCATTATTCTTAACGAAAGTACCACCGACATCGGTATTATCAATAAGAGAGCAAATTGCTACGTTAAAAGATAAAAAAATCGTCAGTGCACAGTTAACGTCGTTCTTATTTTTAACGGGTCATTTAACACTATATGCATATTTAACACCATTTTTAAAAGATGTTATGCATGTGGAAGCGAATTGGATTAGTGTATTTTATTTCATCTTCGGAATCGCAGCAGTAATTGGGGGCGGCTTCGGAGGCTGGCTTGCTGATAAATGGGGATCGAAGAAAAGTATTATCTCAATTATTATCGTATTTGCGTGTGCAATCTTCCTATTGCCAATGATGACATTCTCATTCCCACTGTTCATTATTATGATGGGACTTTGGAGCATGCTGAGCTGGGCTATTTCACCAGCACAACAAAATTATTTAATTGAAATTGCACCGGAATCAGCTGGTATTCAGCAAAGTTTAAATAACTCTGCCCTTCACTTAGGGATTGCGCTCGGTTCAACAGTAGGTGGAGTTGTTATTGAAAAATCATCTGTTATATATAACGCTTGGGTAGGGGGCGGTTTTATTATATTAGCGCTACTTTGTGCGATTTTCTCGATTACGAGAGGACGTTCTACTCAGTTTGCAAAAGAAGAATCTATCGTTTGATAGGTTCTTTTTTTATTTGTAAAAAATGGAAGGGTTTGGTGGGTGGATGGAGAAAGGTGTATATAGCGAGGTGATGGAAAATGATGTCTAATTTCTCGGTATTCGGCATGATAATTGCGCTACTACCGATATTGATAGTTGTTTTTATATTAAGATGGGTCCGTTTCATCTATCAAAATTCAGAGAAACAAGTGGAGCAGAATGAGAAAATGATTGAGTTGTTGACGGAGATAAAGGAAAAAGATAAGTAATATGTATTCGTTTGAAATTTGTTTTCCGTAAGTTAAAAAGGCACTTATAAAGTGTCTTTTTTATTATGTTTGAAAATTGAAAACATGTAATGTTTATTTGTCAATAGCACTATGACAGCAAACAGTTTTAAAGTTGCTTATTACTTTGGAACTTTCTCAACAATTCGACAAGATACTACAAAAAAACCACCTATTCTCTTTTTTTCACTATAAGTACAATGAAACAGTAAGATTGATTCATGTAGAAATTTATATATGGTGGTGGAGAGAATGAAACGAAAGATGGCAGGAAAATGGTTTAGTTTTTTAAGTGCTCTTATTATTTTATTAGGAATTGCAATGCCACAAGTAAAGGCAGAAGTAATGAACAGAGAAACATATAAGATGGATTGGAGCTATAGTAATTCGAAACAGCGTGAAATAAAGACCGAAATAATTAAAACGGTTTCGGGGAGTATTGCGTATTGTTTAACGCCTGATTTACGTTCTCCCAATGGGGATGATTTGCCTGAAATGGGGAAAACATCTGATGCCGTATATCGTGTTTTATTAAATGGATATCCTCAAAAAAGCCCATCTGAATTAGGTGTAGCGACAACGGAAGAAGCGCATTATGCTACACAATTAGCAGTATGGATTGCAGCAAATGAATTAACGGAAGAAGATTTAGTTGCAAAAAATGAACGTGTACATAATCTTATGAAGCGTTTAGTAGAGGCTTCAAAAAAAGAAACTGGATCACAAGATACATTCTTTAAAGTTAATCCTGTAGATCCGCAAACTGCTACACAAAATGGTGATTATTTAGAAACAGGATTTTATGCAGTGCAAACAAATGCGGTTTCTGGCTCTTATACAATTGTTCCTGAAAATGCTCCTAAAGGGCTTCGAATTGTAAATGAAAATGGAGAAGAGAAAAGCACGTTATTAATTAACGAAAAATTCAAAATTTTAATCCCGAAAAATACGAGTAGTGGTAACTTTAAGATGAAAGTGAAGTCTACTTTAACAAATTTACAAGCAATAGCTTTTAAAGGATCAGAAAAAGTTCAAAATACAACGGTATTGTTACAAAGAAATAGTGAGAAAATCAGTACAGATTTAGTTGTAAATTGGGAATCAGTAGGATCTTTAAAGATTATGAAATTAGGAGAAAAAAAGGAAGTATTAAAAGGAGCGGTGTTTGAAGTTTCTAATGAAAACTTTAAACAAAATGTTAAGACTAATGATAAGGGGATTGCGGAGTTAGGTAATCTTCCAATCGGTATATATAGCGTCAAAGAAATTCAAGCGCCAGCTGGATATGTGTTAAACGGAAGTGTTAAAAAAATTGAAGTGAAAACTGGTGAAACTGCTGTATTAGAGCTGAAAAATGAAAATGTAAAAGGTGAATTAGAAATAACGAAAGTAGATGTAGCGGATGGGAATACAAAATTACCGAACGCAGAATTTACAATCTACAACGAACAAGGGAAAGAAGTAGTAAAAGGGAAAACGGATGAAAAAGGTATAGCGAAATTCAAACTGCCATACGGAAAATACACGTATAAAGAAACAATAGCGCCGAATGGATATGTAATAAATGAAGAGACGTTCGCATTTGAAATAAAAGAGA
>NZ_JAKUFR010000154.1:0-5857 GCF_022663555.1 Bacillus cereus group sp. BfR-BA-01381 | reverse complement strand
TGATATATTTGGGAAATTGCTAATATATTTTGAGTTGCGGTCGATATATTCGAAAAATCACCAATATAAATTTCATTTACTATTGTACTGCTTGAAATAAGGTTTCTACTTATGAAACATCTATATTTTTACAAAAAATGCCCTTTTTTTCATAAAAAATACGAAAATACGAGAAAAGAAGCGAATTTTTTCGAAACTTTTGCGGGAAAATATTGTATGAGTCTGCGTTTTTATCGTATCATTAGTAAAAGGAAGAACTCGGGACGATTGGTGGCATCTGCAAATAGAGTTGATGTCTTTTTTTCATTCAAGTAACCGATACATAAAAATAGATAACAAAAATAGAAGGAGTGTGCGATGAGATGAACGTAACAATATATGATGTAGCGCGCGAAGCGAACGTTTCAATGGCTACCGTATCACGCGTTGTGAACGGTAACCCAAATGTAAAGCCTACAACAAGAAAGAAAGTATTAGAAGCAATTGATCGTTTAGGATACCGCCCAAATGCGGTAGCACGTGGACTAGCAAGTAAGAAGACAACTACAGTAGGTGTTATTATTCCTGATATCTCAAATACGTTTTATGCAGAACTTGCTCGTGGAATTGAAGATATCGCAACAATGTACAAATATAACATCATTTTAAGTAACTCTGACCAAAACAAAGAGAAGGAGTTCCATTTATTAAATACGATGCTTGGAAAACAAGTGGACGGAATTGTTTTCATGGGTGAAGATATTACAGACATTCACATTGAAGAATTCAAAAAGTCTCCAGTACCAATCGTATTAGCAGCGTCATTTGATGAGCAAAATGAAACGCCATCAGTAAATATTGATTATACACAAGCAGCTTACGACGCAATGAAGCACTTTATTGAACAAGGACATAAGCGTATCGGTTTCGTCTCTGGTCCTTTCATTGATAAAGCGGGAAGCGCGAAGAAGTTACAAGGTTATAAAAAAGCTTTAGAAGAAGCAGGTATTTCATATGATGAAAATCTTGTAATCGATGGAGATTACACATATGATTCAGGTATCGAAGCATTTGAAAAGCTTTGGGGCCTTGATGAAAAGCCAACAGCGATCTTCGTATCTTCTGACGAAATGGCACTAGGTGTAATTCACGCAGCACAAGACGCTGGATTAAATGTACCAACTGATGTAGAAGTACTTGGTTTCGATAATACACGCCTTGCATTAATGGTTCGTCCACAACTTTCAACAGTTGTACAACCGATGTATGATATCGGTGCAGTAGCAATGCGTCTATTAACAAAGTATATGAACAAAGAAAAAGTGGAAGATCACACTGTTATCTTACCTCACCGTATCCAATTTAGAGATTCAACGAAGTAAGGATAAAAAAGCTCACAGCGATTGCTGTGAGCTTTTATTCATATTCAGGATAGTATGCTTTTACTACGGTATTCACCGTTTCATTTTTCTTAACGTGTAAAAATCTTGCGTATAATTCTTTTCCAGTTTCAAATGGTGTCTCGTCTAATTCAAACACATGCAATAGTTTTCGAAACGTCCACGTTACTTGCTCACCGTACATATTATCGTACGTATGCTCAGACTGTATAGCGATTTGTTCACCTAGTGCATGAGCTTCTTCCAAACTGCTTGCTTTAACAAGAATAATACTTTCTTCAAAAAGTGTATCGCAATCCTTTTCATAATCCTCATCAATTTTCGGAGGATTAGGCTCACCAGAATGAACAGATTCAAACAATAATTTTACAGCGTACATATTATGCTGCATGTTTCACTTTATAAATAATACTTGCAACAAGCGAAGCAGGTATTGTAAATACGTTACTTTGATAATGGTAATGTATTTGAGATTCTTCATAAGACATGTTGTCATATAATTCGTTTTGTGACACATTCATTTTCTTCTGTTTTTCTTTGAGTATTTTAATGTAGTTATACTGTATTGGGACGAGAATGATGAAATAGGCTAATACGATTAGTGAAATCCAAATCATTATGAACACTCCCTTATAAAGAATATTTATATATGATAATTATATCAATCAATAGAAAAAATAACCATTTTTAATTGGGGCTAATTTTCTTCTAGAAATGCGAACAGTTCCTCTTGGTTGCTTAAATTGCGATCAATACATGTTTGTGCAACACATTTTAACCCTTGTAATAATGCTTCTATGTGCAAAGTATCGTACTGAATTGTATTTCCCTCTATCATCGTTTCGTCTTTTTCTAAGTTAATTGATATTTTTAGTACAGCTTTATTGCTTTGTAGATTTACAACTTCGATATAAAAGAACTGTTTGTCTAAGTCAATCATAACATAATCGAATCGTTCGACTAACTCTAAATCCCCTACAGTAGTATATTCCAAATGAACCACTCCTCATTGTGTAAGTGTATGTTGTAATGCTTTCGCTACAGTTGGGGGTATTCCTTGTTATATGTCACATAAGTGTAAAAATAACTATTATAGGGCAATGTCATGTATAATAGAAAGAAAAGGCTTGTGAGGGGGGAGAAGAGATGATCGTTCTTTGGATAATTACGCTTTGTATGACTGCTATTTTTGCATATATGACGTTAAAACAAAATGGTTTAAAGCGATTTGTTCCAGGAAGTATTCTTGCGGGAATTGCCCTTATCACGTATGTAATTTCTATTTTTATTGAAAGTGTATCGGCGGAAATGAGCACAAGTTTAATGTTTATCGGTATTACACTATTTGCAAGTAGTATTATGGTACTTATGGTTGCTGGTATTATTTTATTTATTCATATGAATTCGGAAACGTTATAGCATATAGAAAAGGCATGTCCCGATGGGACATGCCTTTTTATCCGTTCAATTATGCTCTATCTTTAGAAGAGTTTTGTTGTTTTAATAAGTCGCGAATTTCGCCAAGAAGTTCTTCTTCTTTTGTTGGTTCTGGAATTGCTTCCTCTTTTTCTTCTTCTCTTTTAGATGTTAGTTTGTTGAACACTTTAACAAACATAAAGATAGCCGCTGCAATAATTAAGAAATCAAAGATAGTTTGGATGAAGTTACCATACATAATAGATGATTTACCGAATGTAATTTTTAAATCTGTAAAGTCAACGCCACCTAATACCATACCAAGTAATGGTGTAATAATATCTTTTACTAAAGAACTAACGATTTTACCGAATGCCGCACCGATTACAACCCCGACAGCTAAATCGATTACGTTTCCTTTGAACGCGAATTTCTTAAACTCGTTCCACATGTGTTAATCCCATCCTTTCCACGATTCATTATGAAATTTATAATTCCTATCAACATATTCTATAGAAATTTGCGTGAGAAATAAAGGGGAAATGGGAATGAAAGTAAATTCTGAAAAATGTATCCGTTTTAATTTTTGTTTACATCATTCAGTAGAGATTGCAGCATTTGCTGCGTTTTTAATCCTTCTAATCCATCTACAACAGGCTTTGTATCTCCTTGTACACATGCAATAAAATGATGAACAGCATCTTCAAAACCACGTTGTTTTAACGTCGTATCCCATGATGGGGAACCAATTTGAGAAACTGCATTTTCTTGCTCAACTTCAAATGTGTTCATGTTTTTTACGCGAATAATTTTTCCTGTTGTGACAAGTTCAATTTGTTCTAAATTTGTACCGGCATGACGGTGCATTGCGGTAGAAAGTAACATTCCATTTGCAGTTGTATATGTATGATGTCCGTAAAGAAGTTCATTCTTTTCATTGATTTGCATCATATTATGAACGACGTTAAGCTCATCGTTAGCTAACCAGCGAGCAGTATCTACAATATGTAAGTAATCATCTAACATCGTAAAGTCGTACGTATAGGGCCCAACTTTATTTGTACGATGCTTTTCAATTCGAATCCATGAGATATTATGAGCTTGCTCTTTTGCCGCAACATACATAGGAACGAAGCGGCGATTAAATCCAACCATTAACTTTCGGTTATACTTTTCGCTCAACTCAACTAGTTTCTCAGCTTGTTCTACTGTAGCAGCTAGCGGCTTATCAACATAAACATCGATTCCTTTTTTCAGAAGTTCAGAAACGATTTCATAATGCGATGCAGTTGAACTATGAACGAAGATTGCATTGCATTCTGAAGCTAACGTTTCAATAGAATGGAAGTCTTGTATGCGGTATTGCTGGCAAACTTGTTTCCTTTTCTCTGCATTAGGTGTAAAAGCCCCTACAAAATTCCAATCTGTTTCTTTTGTAAGTGTTGGAAGATAGGCTTTTTGTGCGATACTTCCAAGTCCAATCATCCCAATTTTAGGTTTGTTCATATGTAATCCCACCCTATTCATATTGATATAACGGGTTAAATGTAGCATAGAGCGGGGGAGGAAGGCAAAAATTAGCTTTTTACTTATGTCCTTCTAGCAAAATCTTTTCTATCTCTTCAAAGTTATGAGCACGTTGCAATGGAGGGAACATGATTACGGTTGTCCACATTTGTAACTGTAAGTAAAAGGATATATAAGGTAATTTATGTTAAAATATAAAGAGGGATAAAACATCTCTGCTAATACGCACGATGGTTTGAAGGGGAGTGCAACATTTTGGGGGTTGAATTAAAGGATAATAAATCAAACAAGGTCTTAAGGATTGGAACTAATATTATAATTATTTTATTAATTATTGGTGCAATACAAATGTTTTATGATGACGATTATACGAATGATCATTTCGGCTGGTTATTTTTGGTGTTAGGTTGGATAGTTAGAAGCATTTTTAATATTACGATAGGTTTGAAAGAAGGAGATAAAAAGTCAGTGTTGCTTGATGTAGGTTTGGTGCTCTTTTCCTTTTATCTTTTATTTTTATATAGTACGAAATATTTCGTTTGAAAAGAAAGCTCATAGTCTTATAGAGGCTGCGAGCTTTCTTTAATAATAACGGTACTAGTGTAGCAATTTATAAAATGTTCGAGTAGTAGAAGTAAACTGAGCAGCTTCTTCCAAAAAGGGATAATGGTTACTCTCTTCAAATGTCACAAAAATAGAATTATATATACCCTTATGCATCTCGATAGAATACTGAATCGGGCACTGCACATCGTGTCTTCCGCATATAATAAGAGTCTTTGTTTTCATAGAAGGTAAATGTTCTCGTAAATTAAATGTTGGATATTCGTGAGAAAAAGCATTCATTCGGCTAGCAGACATTGTTTTTTGGATTGGCTTATCAAAATAAGAGTTGTAGTTTTCCGGTTTATATAAAGATAATTTTGTTCGTTTAGTAGATAATTCTTTCCGCTCTTCACTTGTAAGGTGAGGGCTTTTTAAGCTTTTGATGAGTTGTTGCATATAATGAAATTGTGGATGTTCTGGATGATAAATGCAAAAAGGTGTTTCGGTGTAGTTGCTTGCTGCCGCTCCAACGAGTACTAACGATTGTAAGGATTTTGGATAGGTAATTGCATATAAAAGTCCAAGCATACCACCTGTTGAATGACCAGCGAAATGCCATATTGGAAGTTGTAAAGCTTCTCGTATTGCTTCTAAGTCGTGAGCCGTTTCAATCATACGTAATTCTTTTTCTGAATTGGCTTTTGCGGAGTTACCAGCATCTCGTAAATTAATGAGCAATACACGATGTGTAGAAGTGAAAACATCCGCAAAGTAATCACCAGTTTCATTAAATTGTGAATAGTGATGTGTAATGCAAAGCGGTTCGCCACTGCCTTTAGTAAAAAGCTCGAATGTGCCGCGTTTCGTGTGGATCATTTGTTGTGTCCACATAATATCACGACCTTTTTTATTAGTAATTTAAAATATATCAGCGATTTTTCGAATATATCGACCACAATTCGAACTATATCGGCGATTCGACACAGAAT
>NZ_JAKUFR010000153.1:0-5915 GCF_022663555.1 Bacillus cereus group sp. BfR-BA-01381 | reverse complement strand
CTGGAATTAATTTCAGAATTCCATCAACCATTCCTAAACCTGCACGTAAAATCGGAATTAAACCAAGTTTTTTACCAGCGATCACTTTTGTTGTCGCTTTGCTTACAGGCGTCTCAATTTCAATGTCTTTAAGTGGAAGGTCGCGAGTAATTTCAAAAGCCATTAAGCTTGCTACTTCGTCCACTAATTCACGAAAATCTTTCGTACCTGTATTCTTGTCGCGAATATATGTAATCTTATGTTGAATTAACGGGTGATCAAATACATACAGTTTTCCCATGTGAATCTCTCCTTTAGATGATATTCATGCGTTTGCACGCTTTTTTACACTATTTACGATTGTAAAGAAAACGCTACTAATATTCAAGGGCAAATTTGGAAAAGTCATGATTTCCGATGAATCTATCTAGTATCTTTACCAATTATGGGAGCTGTATCCTTCATTATATCGCCAAAATTTATTCATCATTTGTATACATACTTAAAGAACAATATATGTCCACAAAAAAGACTGCTAAAACAATTACGTCTCAGCAGCCTTCTTCAATCTATTATAGATCTGTGTACATTGGGAATTTGCTCGTTAACGCTTCTACACGCTTACGTGCTTCTTCTAATGCAGCTTCATTTTCATGATTTTTTAATGTGTAAGCAATAAGTGACGCAATTTCATCCATTTCTTCTAAGCCGAAACCACGAGATGTTACAGCTGCTGTACCGATACGTACACCACTTGTTACAAATGGGCTTGCTGTTTCAAATGGAATTGTATTTTTGTTCACTGTAATACCAACTTCGTCTAATACGTGCTCTGCTACTTTACCTGTGATTTCTAGGTTACGAACATCAATTAGGATTAAGTGATTGTCTGTTCCACCAGAAACAAGTGTAAGTCCTTCTTTTTGAAGACCTTCAGCTAAGCGGTTCGCATTGTTAATGATATTTTGTGCATATGTTTTGAAATCATCTTGAAGTGCCTCACCAAACGCAACAGCTTTTGCAGCGATTACGTGCATAAGTGGACCACCTTGAATACCAGGGAAGATTGATTTATCAATTTGTTTTGCAAATTGCTCTTCACATAAAATCATACCACCACGTGGACCACGTAATGTTTTATGTGTTGTTGTTGTAACGAAATGTGCATGTGGCACTGGATTTGGATGTAAACCAGCCGCTACTAAACCTGCGATATGTGCCATATCAACCATTAAGTATGCGCCCACTTCATCTGCAATCTCACGGAATCGTTTGAAATCGATAACACGAGGGTATGCACTTGCACCTGCAACGATTAATTTTGGTTTATGTTCTTTCGCTTTTGCTAATACATCATCGTAATTAATACGGTGAGATTCAGCATCCACGCCATATTCTACGAAATTATATTGTACTCCACTGAAGTTAACAGGGCTTCCGTGTGTTAAGTGACCACCATGAGATAAATTCATACCAAGTACTGTATCGCCTTGCTCTAAAATCGTGAAGTATACTGCCATGTTCGCTTGTGCACCAGAATGCGGTTGAACATTTACGTGCTCTGCGCCGAAAATTTCTTTCACGCGATCACGTGCGATATCTTCTACTACGTCTACGTGTTCACAACCACCATAGTAACGTTTCCCAGGATATCCTTCAGCATACTTATTCGTTAAAACAGAACCTTGCGCCTCCATTACTGCTTCACTTACGAAGTTTTCCGAAGCAATTAACTCAATCTTCGAACGCTGTCTTCCTAGTTCTGCCTCAATTGCAGCAAATACCTTTTCATCTTGACGTTTTAAATGATCCACCAAAATCCCCCTTTTCTGAACGAATTACATCGATTCCCAACAGTTTTTTCTTATTTATTCAGAAAAAACGAAAATTCAGGTTGTAATTCTTTCGAACCTTCATGTTTTCAACTACATTCTAACATGACTTTCTATATCATAAAAGAAAAAAAAGACCGAAAATCGGTCTTTTCTTTCTTCTATGATAAAGTCAGACAACATACCTTATTCGTAACTTTAACGGCAAGTGATACTCTCTTCCTTCGCCGCATAAACAGCACGTGCTCCACCAATTAGTTTTCCACGTGTTGTTGCCATCGTTACATGTGCACTTCCAATTTCCTTCACACTAGTACGAACCGGAACAGCTACGTGCTTTAAATGCATACCGATAAATGTATCACCAATATCCATTCCCGCATCTGCTTTAATAAACTCAATTACTACCGGATCTTTCAAATTGTGATAAGCATATGTTGCTAATGCACCACCTGCTGATCTAACAGGCGTAACTGTTACAATTTCAAATTGATATTTCATCGCCAACTCTTTCTCAACTACTAAAGCACGGTTTAAATGCTCACAACATTGAAACGCCAACTCAATACCTGTTTGTTCTTGAAATTGTTTTAACTCAGAAAAAATCGCCTCTGCTACTTCCATCGTTCCTGATGTCCCAATTCTTTCTCCTAGCACTTCGCTCGTACTACACCCCACTACAAAAATTTGACCACTTTGTAATGAAGTTTGTTCTTGGAAATCAGAAAGCGAAATTTGTAGCTGTTCTCTTACCTTTACGATTTCTGTCATTACGCCTCTTCCTTTCACAGGTTGGTTCACCAAATTATATTTCCTACTGCTTCTAGTTAGAATCTATTACTTTGCTTCGTATGTTTTAATTTTTCCTACGCGGTTTTCGTGACGGCCGCCTTCAAATTCAGTTGTTAACCAAATTTTTGCGATGTCACGTGCTAGACCAGCACCAATTACACGCTCGCCCATTGCTAACATGTTTGTATCGTTATGCTCTCTCGTTGCTCTCGCACTGAAAGTATCATGAACTAACGCACAACGAATACCATTTACTTTGTTTGCAGCAATTGACATACCGATGCCTGTCCCACAAACTAAAATACCACGGTCTACTTCGCCATTCGCTACCATTTCAGCCGCTGGAAACGCAAAATCAGGGTAATCAACAGAACCAGCTTCACATTCACAACCTAAATCAATATATTCAATATTCAACTCTTCTAATAAACTTACAAGTTCTTTACGGATATTCATACCGCCGTGATCAGATGCTACTACTACTTTCATTTTTACCCCTCCAAAGTTTCAATCCATTATCTTCATTTCTCACTTGATCCTTTAATGGGACGAAGTGATCTCCAATATCGTATTATACACGAAACATCAACCTTCTGAATGTTTTTTCAGTAAAGTTTGTACAAGTTTTTCCATCTCTTCTAACGTTTCTTTATAAATAGAGAGAGAGCCGCCGAATGGATCTGAAATATCCTTACTCATCCCCTCAGTTACTCCATATAATGTATCTACTTTCCCTTCAACACTCGGATAATGCCCAAGGATAATTTGCTTATGGTTTTCCGTCATTGTTACTACAATATCTGCCCAATCAATTAAGGCTTCGTTTACCTGCTGCGAAGCATGATCGATTGCAATTCCCTTTTCAGCTAAAGCTTCCTTTGCATGTACCGACGCATCACTTCCAGGATAGGCGAAAACACCAGCAGATTGCACTTCAAACTTACCTTCTCCATAATGGCGCAGTAACGCCTCAGCCATCGGACTACGGCATGTATTTCCAGTGCAAACAAATAATACTCGTTTCATCTAAACCCACCCCTTTTCTCTATTTCCTTCCTTTTATCATAGCGTACATTACAATAGAACAAAAGAAATGTGAATATACGAAAGGCGCATTTCTCTTATATTTTTTCTAAGAAAAATGCGCCTTATCCACATATATGTGAAACCCTATTTCCAAGTGCCCAAAGTATTTTACCATATATAAGGAACAGACTACAAAACAAAATAAGGAATCCATTTCATACGAAACGGATTCCTTTCATGTGATAATTATTTCATTGTAACTTTCATTACTTCTGTTGAACCTTTTGTAGCAGTTACACCTACAGTTGTCTTAATAGACTCAGCTGCATCTGTGTTTGTAATAACGATTGGAGTAATTGTGCTTTTCGCTTTTTCACGAATTAATTCTAAGTCGAATGAGATTAATTTATCTCCAGCTTTTACAGCTTGTCCTTCAGAAACGTGAGCTTCAAAACCTTCGCCTTCCATTTTTACAGTTTCTAATCCAACGTGGATTAAAATTTCTGTACCGTTTTTCGCTTTAATTCCAATTGCATGTTTCGTGTGGAATAATTGTACGATTTCGCCATCAACTGGAGATACAACTACACCTTCAGTAGGATCGATTGCAACACCGTCACCCATCATACGACCAGCGAATACTGGATCTGGTACTTCTTCAATATTTTTCACTGCTCCAGTTAATGGAGCTACGATTGTTTCTTCATTTGTTTTTGAACCAAGACCGAATAATTTTTTAAACATAGGATAGTCCTCCTTATAATTTACCTAAAAGTTTATAGGGCAATCTCTATTAAAGATCAGAATAAACGTAAGACCTCATACTTCGAATATTATACTGTAAAAACGCTTTCGAAATAAATTACGTCATTACTACTAGACTCTTATTGTAGCGTCTCACAAAATTCCAGTCAATTCTGATTGTCTGAATAACAATAAGAAGTTAACTTCTACTTATATTTTCTCTTTTTTTACCCAACTTGTCTAGAGGTCTTTACTACATTTTATTTTTTGTTGTTAATTTGTAAAATTTTTTTCAAACTTTTTTCGAAATCCACTTGACTAAAGTAAGTAACTATTTTATTATTACTTACGTAAGGTAAGTTAATAACTTTTAGGAGGTTTTCAAAAATGATGGATTTCGGTCTTCTTATTATTCGTCTTATTATAGGTATTACATTCATGGGTCATGGTGCTCAAAAATTATTTGGTTGGTTCGGCGGTTACGGTTTAAAAGGAACAGGTGGCTGGATGGAATCAATCGGTTTACGCCCTGGTGTATTTATGGCATTTATGGCTGGCGCAACTGAATTATTAGGTGGTTTCTTATTCGCATCAGGTATTTTCACTGCAATCGGTTCATTATTTATCGTTGGAACAATGTTAATGGCGATATTCACTGTTCATGGAAAAAACGGTTACTGGGTAACTCAAAATGGATATGAATATAACTTAATGTTAATCGCTGTTGCTATCGGTGTAGCTTTAATCGGTCCTGGCGCATACGTTTTACTATAATTTTTATCTTGAATTCGAGATTATTTAGGTGGAACTTACTTCATTGTGGTTGAAGTAAGTTCTTTTTATGTAATAAAAATATTATTTTCAGCAGGAGTTTTCCACTAACATCTTGTAAACAAACAATAAGTCGTCATATTTAGAAAGGGGATTTCAATCATGTTATCCATTAATCCAAATGAACAATCGGAAAAAGAGAATTACAAATTATTAACGGGAAGTATCATCCCACGCCCTGTCGCATTCGTTACTTCTGTAACAAAAGACGGCGTATTAAACGGCGCACCATATAGTTACTTCAACATCGTTGCTGCAAATCCACCACTTATTTCAGTTTCTGTACAACGAAAAGCTGGAGAAAGAAAGGACACTTCCCGAAACGCAATTGAAAAAGGGGAATTTGTCGTACATATCTCTGATGAATCATACGTAGCGGCAATTAACGAAACAGCAGCTAATCTCCCTCCAAATGAAAGTGAAATTGAACTAGCAAAATTAACACCAATTGAAAGTGATGTCATCTCCGTTCCAGGTGTAAAAGAAGCAAATATTCGAATGGAATGCGTACTAGAACGCGCAATCCCTCTCGGCGGAACAGAAGACTCACCGGCTTGCGATCTACTAATCGGACGCGTCGTTCGTTTCCACGTCGCAGACCATCTATACGAAAATGGACGCATTCATGCAGAAGGACTAAAACCAGTAAGCCGCCTAGCAGGACACAACTACGCAAAACTAGGAGAACAATTTGAATTAGTGAGGCCAGTT
>NZ_JAKUFR010000152.1:0-5961 GCF_022663555.1 Bacillus cereus group sp. BfR-BA-01381 | reverse complement strand
CGTTTTTCTTTCTCTGGAAGCTTTACACCTAGCTCCTCTAACTGTTTCTTTGTATCATCCATAATCGTTTTTACTTTTTGTTTTGTGGCGTCATCTAAATCTTTTTTCGCCGTTTTTGTAGATTGCTCAGCTGCTGGAGTATTCGTTGCCGCGAATGCCGGGATGCCGACTCCTCCAATGATTCCGAATGATAAAGCACCTGCAATCGCTAAATACCCAACTGTTTTCTTCTTCATAGGAAATTTCCTCCTTCATATTTCTAATGCATGTACACTCTCGTATACAATGCCTATAGTAATGTTGGTTTCTTAAAATTTCCTTAACGACTTAACAAAAAAACACCGCTCATGATGAGCGGTGTTTTTCTATGCTTTTTGTAATTGTAATTCTTCACGTTCCATTATTTTTCTTAATACAATTGTTTGTGTCATTGTAAATAAGTTACCTGTTATCCAGTACAACACAAGTCCTGATGGTGCTGCGAATCCCATAAATAGAATCATTGCTGGCATCATAATTTGCTGCATCTTTAGCATCTGTACTTGTTCTCCAGGTGTAATATTAGATTGGAAAACTTTCATCTGAATAAATGTCGTTAATGCTGCAATAATCGGTAATATATGATAAGGATCTGCATGTCCTAAGTTCACCCATAAAAACGAAGATGTGCGAATCTCTTCTGTTCGGCTAATGGCATAATACAAAGCAGAGAAAATCGGCATTTGTATAAAGATTGGCCAGCAACCAGCAAGTGGATTCCAACCGCCTGATTTCATTAGTTCTGACATTTCTTTTTGATACTGTTTTTGTTTTTCAAGATCTTTACTTACATCACCGTATTTTTTCTTTAACTTCTGCAATTCAGGTTGCATTTTCTTCATTTTCGCTTGGCTACGATATTGCGAAACAGCTAATGGAATCATTGCTGAACGAATAACGAGCGTCATAATAATGATAGCAATCCCGAAGCTAGCTCCCGGTATATGATGAGCAACAAATTGAATCATAAACGAGATTGGATATACAAAATAATGATCCCAAATTCCCGTACTATGTGCATCAATTGGGGCTGCATTACTACAACCAGATAAAACAAAAACAAGTAATAATGATAAACTAACGAGCGCAGTTCGGTATGATTTTAACATGTTCATTCCTCCAATGTTTCGTAATTATTTAGCGAAACATTGGTGTATACGGACCGACCTCGTCATTCTCTTCACTTGATTCTTGTCTGCGTACAGAACGAATCATTCCATATTTATAAAAAATCGAAAATAGCGGTACATTCCCCGCACTATCTTCACACGTATCAACTAACGCAAATGCTCTTTGTCTACCGCTTGATGCTTGCTGACGCACAAAGCGAGAAACGTTAGCAAGGAAGAAAACTTCTAATAAACAAAGTGCTGTCGTTACAAACGATATATATAGAATCGCATCCTGCAATAAAAATTCCATCGCTTCACATCCTTAATAAGGTCATTTTAGCACATTCGGCAAACATTCTCTATTTCCTTTTATCGTCAAAAAAAGTATTTTGCATATTTTCTCAAGAAAACAATAATTAAGAAACATTGTATTCGCTTTCTTTAGTATATTCACACACATCAATGAATAGGCTTGATTTATTAGAAATTTATAAAATTTTTGCATTATAATAAAACTATTGCCAGTTTTTGAAAAAACCTTTATTCTCTTCTTGTAATCAAAAATGAATATGGAGATGAAACATACTATGGGTCAACTAGGAGACGCCGATTACGTTCCCGACACCGCCTTTTTATCCTTCCCAGCAGCTAAAACATTTCACTTAGAATTTATCATACAGTTGGTTGTTATTTTCATAGCTTCTATTTTGTATGCAATTTCTATGAATATGTTCTTTATCCCGCATAACATGATTAGCGGTGGATTCGCTGGAGTAGGGATGATTATCGGTTATTTAATGCACTACAATATCGGTGCACTTATCTTTTTACTAAACATTCCTCTTCTTATTTTAAGTCACTTTTACTTAGGCAAGAAGACAACCTTTTTAACAGCGTACTTTGTAGCTGTATCATCATTAGCGATGAACATTATCCCTGTACACCAAGTTTCAGACGATATTTTACTATCTTCTGTATTCGGCGGTGTAATCTGCGGAGCAGCTTCAGGAATCATATTCCGATTTGCTTCTTCAACAGGTGGATTTGATGTTGTTGGATTGATTGTAGCGAAATATCGCGATGTTTCAATTGGAGCAATTATATTTGTATTCAACTTAATCTTACTTGTTGTAGCAGGATTTATTTTCGGATGGGATATTACACTTTATACGTTAATTAGTCGATTTGTAGTCAGCAAAGTGATCGATGCTGTGCATACGAAACATATTAAATTGACGATAATGACAATTACAGAAAAAGGCGAGGAAATAAAAAGCGCCCTACTACATCACGGCATACGTGGCGTGACGATGGTAGATGCTGTCGGCGGCTATACAAACCATAAGAAAAAAATGATTTACACTGTCGTGACTCGCTATGAGTTAGGCGAAATGAAACGTATTATCCGTCAAGTGGATAACAAAGCATTTATGAACATTACTGAAACAGTTGAAATTGTCGGCCGTTTCAAACGTATATAAAGTGAAACTTTAATCAGTGGGGGTTTTCTTCATCCCCCACTGATTAATAGTTGAACCAATCGGACTTTTATGGGCAGTTGATCCCCCACCTAACTTCTTTGCTTTCGCTGAATTTTGAGGTGGGGGTCTTACTGCCCATTAAAGTGGGATAAAAAAGGTCAATACATGAAAGGGCATAACATATTAGTCATATATAATATGTTATGCCCTTTGTTATTCAACTCACGTACCCTTTAGCATAATACAATCATTAAGTTTATTACTACAAATCGGAGGATAGCATTCCATATACAATACTATCTGTCCATTCATCTTTACTCCAAAAATCTTGTATGAAATGTGCTTCCTTTCTCATGCCTACTCGTTCACACAATTTTTGTGAAGCTGTATTACGCGCATCAAGATTAGCTTGTATGCGATGTACATTACATTCATTAAATAATTTAAATACCAAACTACTTACTGCTTCTGTTGCCAAACCTCTCCCAGCTACTTCATTTGAAAAACTATAACCAATCTCAACAGTGTCTTTCATATTTGTGTACCATACAGATAAATCACCAACTACTTTCGTTTTGTATATAACTGCTAAACTTAATATTGAGTCTTTAGTAAGTACATTATTTTCTAGCTTCTTATTAAATCTTTTCTGCATGTCTTCATGAGTCCACTTATTATGTAATAGAAACTTACATGTATCATCACTATTATAAATAGCAAATACATCCTGTAAATCAGTACTCTTAAAAGGTCTAATTGTTAATCTTTCTGTTGTGAATTCCAAGTTAGCTCTCCTCCCTTCCATTCATGGCATAAAACATTTTTTTATAGTATTTAAGTCCTCTTCTTAGACCTCACCTTGATTACATATTTCATCATAGTAAATGAAAATCCTTCTTCCGCTAAACTGCGCCGTTACTTGTATTTCCTTACGTTTTTTATTTTTTACACTTATTACAAAATCAGATAATTCTATTATTATGACTCTAAATGTGTTATAATGAAAACAGACTCACAAAAAAGAGTATATAGACTTGGAAGTTTCTCTTATTTTACAAGCAAAAAGAAACGAGCAGTCGGGTATATTTCAGACACCATACACGTAACGGTTTAAAAAACCGATCACTCTTCAATGATCTTTTTATAAAAAGATACGTACAACTAAAACTCACTTCAATATACTATACCTACCTTTTTGACTTCCAAATCATCTTATTACATAAGGAGATGAACATATGAATCAATATATACGATATACAATAGCTGTCCTGTTTGCTATTATCGGCGGAACAATCTGCTTCTGGACAAACACTCAGCTTGGAGAGAATATCATTTTTAATGGAATCGAAACACTTGTAAGCGCTTCAATTTTAGGTGGATACATTTTCTTCCTCTTTAATCCAGAAGAAAATGCGCAAAAAACAATGTTATTAACAATGATCGGAATCGTTGGCGGATGTATTTCCTACTCAATGACTAACTATACATTACCACTTCAATTAAGCTCAGCTTTCTTCCACGGTCTATGGACTTGGTTCATTGCATTCTGTCTAGCAGATGTATTCAACCTATTACAAGACAACGAAGAAGAAAACGGTCGCCAAATTGAAAGTAACTCGTAAGCTGGAAGGGATTCTTCCAGCTTTTTTTATGTTGGTTTGCATACCACGGCATCACAATAAAAAGAAGTTACCCTCACGGCAACTTCTTTCCCATATACCCCATCCAGTATCAACCGGATTATATCAGCGATTTTTCAAATATATCGACGATTTCTCCACTTATATCAGCGATTTTTTCATTATATCGACGGTTCGACACAGGATATCGACTTACCGACATTTTTCGACAATTAATTTTCATCTATATACCTCCGCTCGGAATCCGAAACGAAACGTGTGCCCCGCCTCTCACCTCGCTATTTTCTACCTGAATTTTACCACCATGCTTCTCAACAATTGTCTTAGCAATATATAACCCGAGTCCAAAATGCTCCTTGTTTCCTGAACGCGACTGATCTCCCTGATAAAAACGTTGTAATACTTTTTTTAAATCTCCTTTTTGAAAACCAGGCCCTGAATCATATACATGAAACTCTATTGCATCATGCCAAGCACATACTTTCAAAAGCATCTTCCCTGACACCGGAGTAAATCGAACTGCATTCATTACGATGTTGTCCATTACTTGACTGATTCGCTCTTGATCAAATACTAAGCTTTGTATATCCTCATTATTTTCAAAGATGACATCCCAATCAATTTCTTTTTTTCTAGCTATGCATTCATATTCTTCTAGTTTTTTAAGAAAGAATGGATTTATATGTACTTTATTTAAACGTAATTGAAATGAGAAACTCTCTAGCTCATTTACTATTTGGAACTCCTCAAGAAGCTTTGTCATTCTGTTTGTGTTTCTTTCAATCGTTTGTAAATACCGATGTAACAAATCTTCATTTTTCCATAAACCACTTTGCAAGCCTTCTGTATGACCTTGCACAATCGTTAATGGCGTTTTTAAATCGTGAGAAATAGCTCTAATATATTCTCTCCTTTCTTCTTCTAACTCCCATTGTCGTGACAAACTAGTAGCTAGCGCTGCACGCATATTTTCAAACGAACTGACTAATTCACCAATTTCATTTTTCGCGTTGTACTCTAAATGAAAATTTAAATCCTGCTCTTGAATTCTTTTTGAGGCCTCTGATAGTTCAACTAGTGGTTTCTTTATTCTTTTTCCCATTCGATTTGAAATAATGTAGGACAAAATTGTAATGTATATAAAGGGTGAAGCTAAAAATAAGATTACAAAAAAGGAATCAACTGCCGAAGCAGTAGATATTGTTAAATGATAATTAAACCCTATCGCTCCTTGTAAATCTCCATTCCTATCTACTAAAGGCAAATATGTCGTAACTTCATTATCATCTTCTTCACCATAAATATTTGTATTAATAACACTCGAAATCGGTCTCTCATTTGTTATTAATTTCTTGTTATATGTACCATAAGAAATATCTCCTTGCCTATTAACAATTTGATATTTAATTCCCTCTTTAGGGACAATTTTCTCTAATCCATTTCGCTCTTTCTCATTTAACAATAGTATGCCTTTATCTTTTACATATTCTTTTATCATAGGTATTTTCTGTTCATAATAATTCGCAGGAAATACTTTCCCATTCTTCGTTAGCCAATACCAACTACTAGCTGCTGTTAAATCCTTAACCTTTGCATCAATTCTGTACACTCCACTTATATCCAATTCCCCACACCGTTTGAATATATGTATTTTCTCTGTCATATACACTAAGCTTTGTTCTAATTTTC
>NZ_JAKUFR010000151.1:0-6330 GCF_022663555.1 Bacillus cereus group sp. BfR-BA-01381 | reverse complement strand
CCGTTTGCAATAAACCAAGAATAAGATTCATCTGCTGTGCCGAAGCGCCCCATAATATGGCTACCTGCAAAATGAGCTGTTGATGTATGATTACCTTCCGCATGAGAAGAGAATCCGTTAGCGATAGTCGCGGTTCCTTCTGCATGTGCTGCTTCGCCTAAAGCGATTGTATGTTTACCTTCCGCATGAGAATAGGAGCCACCTGCTGTCGTTTCACTTCCTTCACTATGGGAACTATGTCCAGTTGCTTTCGTTTTTGATCCTTCTGCATGAGAGAAAGAACCTTTTGCATGTGTCAGAAGTCCTTCTGCATGTGAAGCTGTACCCTCTGCATGAGAGTGAAGACCCTCTGCATATGCATACCGCCCATCTTTTTTTACTTTTGTATTTTCAGATGTAGGGGTCTGAATGATAATCGTTTTTTCTGTTTGTATATCACCTGATGGTACTAATGCTTCTTTAATTTTTTTCACTTGATTTATAATAGCAGCTGGAATTTCTGCTTCCGCTTTTTTATTTATTGCTACAGGGCTGTTTTCTTCTGTATTCTTCTCTACTTGCTCAGAAGGCACAATCTGTTCAGGATGAGTAGAGAGAGGTTTATTTTTTTGCTGCATCTTTGCTTTTCTATTATCAATTATGCGGCTCATTACAGCATTCTGTAATGAGACATATTTTGGTCTATCTTTGTTTTTTGTGGAAGCCTCTTGTTCTTCCAGTTCTTCTACAGCTGCAGCTCGAATGCTGCACCAGTTGTTAATTCCGTACATGGGCAGATAAAAAGGCGGGCATTTTCTTTTTTGTTTAGAAGATTTTTTCTTCATTCTGTCACCTCCTGCGACAGTATATGCCGTGTCATTAAAAAAAGATGCACTTTATTGCATCTTTTTTTAATGACTTTACCCAGTTTTTATATGAGAGACGCCTAAATGATACGGTAATCCTTACATATGGGTTATGAAATTGGGCGGAATTTCTCAGGGACAAAAGGCAGGGAGGAAGGAACGGAAACAGTCTCCATTTCAGGATAACGTAGTCCAGTTAGTTTGCCACCAAATACAGCACCAGTGTCAATATTGACTGTATGATTTACAAAGCGAGGTTCTTTTACGGGTGTATGTCCATATACAACCCAAGCTGTTCCTTTATACTCCTTCGCCCAGTCGCGACGGACAGGAGAGCCGTCAGCATGTTTTTCTCCTGTAATATCGCCGTATAATACAAAGGTTTGTACTTTTTTATCTTGTCTTCCTATGTAATCTTGCCGAATGCCGGCGTGACACACAATTAACCTTTTTTCATCGAGTACATGATATAAAGGGGATTGCTCGTAAAGTGTGATGAATTTTTCTTTTATCATGTTTTGTTGATGAGAAGGCAGTGCTTCATATTCGGCAACAGTTGTTTCGAGTCCATGAGCGATTGTCACATTACGTCCAAGGAAAAATCGGTATAGCTTATTGCAGTGATTTCCAGGAGCGTAATACGCTACTTTTTTATTTATGACAAGTTCCCATATAATTTCAATCATACGTAATGAATGAGGACCGCGATCTGTGATATCGCCAACAAAAGCAAGTTTGCGTTGATCAGGGTGAATCGGCAAGTCACTATTCCAGTTATATCCGAGTTTTTTCGTTAAATCTTGAAACTCTTGGAAGCATCCATGAATATCCCCTATAATGTCATATTTCATATTTAAACCTCCATCATATTTTTCATTAGTATATCTAAAAAAGGATAGAGATAAAAATATACCGTTTTTGTGCTTCAGTTGAACATAAAGATTTTCGTTCTTGAGCGGACGTTTAAAACAAATCCAATCGCTATCATGTATGTGAGTAAGGAGCTTCCTCCGTAGCTCATAAGGGGTAGTGTGATGCCTGTAATAGGTAGTAATCCGATTGTCATCCCGATATTTTGAAATACTTGAAAAGTAAACATTCCGATTGTACCAGCGCAGATGTAACTACCGAAAGGGTCATTACTTTCTATAGCGATATGAATCATGCGGAAAATAAGTAGGAAAAAAAGTGCAATAATGACGCTTGCGCCTAAAAATCCGAATTGCTCAGCGACATTCGTGAAAATAAAATCTGTATGTGGTTCTGGAAAGTATACTTGTCCATTTTCCCAACCTTTTCCTTGCATTTCTCCTGATCCGGTAGCTAAGAAAGCTTGTCTTAATTGATAGCCTTGCGCATCATATTTGTATGGCGCTAACCAGCCGTAGAAGCGATTTAGTTGATATTCTTGTAAAATGTGTGCTTTAAAAAATTTTGTATGAGTGAAAAAAATATATGTTAATGTAAAGCCAGCTACAAAGATACCGGAAACTAACCCGAAAATAAAACGCCAACGTATACCAGAAACTAATATCATTGCTGCAAGCATAGCTGAAATTACCATTGTGTTTCCTAAATCAGGTTCCTTTGCAATCAGTAGTAATGGTGGCAAACTTGTTGCGCATATTTTTCCGAGTAATAGAAAATCATCGTGTATTGTTCGGTAAAAATATTTCTCATTATGATTAGCTATAATTCGTCCGATGACGATAATTAAAAACAATTTCATAATTTCGGAAGGCTGGAAATTTCCGATGCCTGGGAGCCTGTACCAAGCTGTCGCACCTTTAATTGTAACGGCACCTGGTACTTGAAATTCTAGTCCAATAAGTAGTACCAATGCAAAGCTATATAAATACCAAGCAATTTTTTGATAACGATCGAAATCGATAATCATAATCATACCAATGGCTATGAATCCAATGAAGTACCACTGAATTTGCTTTAATACAAAATTTACATTTTGCAAAAATGGTGGTAAAGAGGCTTGTGCACTTGCAATTGCAAAACAACTAACAATCCCAATGGCAAATAAAATGAATAGCAATACGTAGTCTATTTGATATTGAGAATTTGAATCTTTCAATGTGTGTATTCCTTTCTATCGCCTAGTAAGTATATGGATCATGTCATGATAAAAATAATATACAAGCAGACTATGCATACATTTATTCCACTATTTGTGGGAAGTCATACATCACACGGAAGGAGTAGTGCCTGCCGTGTGATGGACTATATGGCACGGAGTTCTTTTGTAATGATATTTAAACAATGGGAGAGACGGGCATGTGTATCGGAAGTTGGAATGAGATTTGGGAATAATTTGTAAAAACTCGCGGCATCATCGTGCCATTCGCAAGCTTTTAACAGACTCGATTTATAATGGGTGCTATCTTGTAAGAAACCATATTTTTTGGAGGTTAAAACGAGATGTGAAAAATCTTCACAACCTTCAAGGAATTTGTGATGTACTTGCTGTCCCTTATGAAGGCGGAATGAACTTAAGGGCTCAGTTATATACATCGCATCACCTTTTGACAGTAAACTGATCCAAGAGGCCATATCAACACTACAACCATATTTTCTACCATTTAAAGTGCCGAAAGGTTCTGCTAATAGATGTTTTCGAAAGAGTACCGTCGTAGGTTCACCAATAATGTTTTGTCCCAGTATAAGCATATGGTTTCCAAAATCTTCCCCGTTTAATAAAGTATCTTCATCATATAATTTTTTCATGGAGGGATGTTGTTCAATTATCTCTCCATCATCATTAATCCAAGTACGATAAGATGTAATAAGTGCGAGATTTTGATCTAAGTCTTTTTGGAAATAAAACATCATTTTTTCAATTTTATTATTATAAAATATATCATCGTCCATTAAGAAATTTATGTACTCTCCATTTGATTGTTCTAAAAGCATAAGGGCGTTATGAAATTGTCCTAAAGTAGAGGGGTTTCGAATGTACGTTATATGTTTATGCTTATGTAAATAATCTCTGTATATTAATTTTTCTGTTTCATTATTTGTGCTATCGTCTCCTACAATAATTTCAATATTTGAATACGTTTGTGCTAATGCACTTTCTAGAGCAATTTTAAAATAATGTGGCCGATTATAGGTAGGAATAAGGATGGAAACGAGAGGTACATTTTTTATATTTTCCATATACAACTACCTTTCAGAAATTTTCTGTGTAAGAATCATATCTTGATAACTTGTGTGTTCAGTTCTGCCACACCATGAACCATAATGAGGAGGAGTCTGCATTTCTAGCCCATATTTATTTAATAGAGTACGAATATCTTCCTCAGGATAGGCAACTGCGAAATTCGGGATATCTTTATTTAGAACATAACAATTGTCAATTTGATGGTAAAAACCTAACGGACTTAGTCCTGCATTTAAGTAATAAGAAGATTCAGGATTAATTAAAAAGAAAGTAATAAAACATCTCCCATCTTTTTTCAGAACTCGTGCAATCTCGCGTACGTAATGTTCTAATTCTTTCGGAAGGAGATGGGTAAATACAGACGTTAAAAAAATAAAATCGAATGATTCATCTTCATATGGAAACTTGTATTGGGAAGCATCTTCTTTTCCATCGGGATTGTAGAATTGGTTATATATATCGACATGTTCAAAATGGAAATTGTTACGGCGTGTTGAAATGTTATTTTTGCACCATGTAATTCCCTTATTAAATAAGTCAAATCCATAATAAGTACCATCATCGCTTAAATAGTTCATTAATGGAACCGCCATCCGGCCGATACCACAGCCTACATCTAACACTGTTTCATTTGATTTTAAATTGCCGATTTCAATAAAATACTGCAAAAATTCTTTTCCAACTTCTTCAAAGTCACCACCTACATATTGAACGAGTTCTGGGGGGGGAATTAATGTGATTTTTTTCTCATTTTCGTTCATACCTTCACTCCGTCCTTGTAGTAAAGTAAGAGATTTTTATTGCATATATAAGTTAAACATTTATAGTGAGGGGAACTTTACACGATTGCTTCTTATGAATCAGTAGTGTGATAGAACCCCCCAAAAAGAATAAAATTGTATTCTATTCTTTTCGCCAATAAATACCGAAATCATCAATTTGAGTCATAGGAGTTTTTATGTTTCTTTCACTTCTGAAATCTGTTACAGCTTCTGCGCATGTTATCAATCCATAATCATCAATAATAATAAAGCCACCTGTTGAAACTTTATCGTATAAATTTACAAGGCTATCCATCGTTGATTCATACATATCACCATCAAGGCGAGCAATTGCAATTTTTTCTACCGGTGCTGAAGGCAATGTATCTTTAAACCACCCCTTTAAAAACTTCACCTGATCATTTAATAAATCATATTTTCTAAAGTTTTCTTGCACTGTTTCTAAAGAAACTCGTAAGTAATCGAATGTGTGTAAATAATCACCGTAATCTTTCGGATATTGTTCTAAGTTAGGTGCGGGCAGACCTTCAAACGAATCGGCAACCCATACAGTACGATCCTTAATGTTGTTTGCTTGTAAAAACCCATTCATAAAAATACATGATCCTCCGCGCCATACACCAGTTTCAATAAAATCGCCTTCTATATTTTCCCTGACTACAGTTTCCATCGCTTCTTGTAATTGATTCATACGTTTTCGACCAACCATACTGTGTGCAGCTCTTGGCCAATCCTTGCCACCTTGACGCTCATTGTTTGAAACATTAGGATTAACGATTTTTAAATTGTGATTTTCTACATACTGCTTAAGAAATAAAGGAAGTGGAACCGTAACTGGTTCATATGATAGTTCTTTAGATATATGTAACGAAGCAGGTAAGTATGGTTCGTATTCTAACCATATTTCAAATAAAATTGTTTTCTTTAATAACTCAAGATAAAGCTGGACAGCCGATTTATTTTCCATATAAGTGCCTCCTGAAGAATGTCATACAACATTATGACTATGTAGAAAAGAAGGATTTAATGATTGAATTTACCAATGAAAAAGCAGTAAAACTGATATCAGTTTTACTGCTAAGTAAAAAAATTAAGCGATTTTTTCAATAATAATAGATGCATTTGTACCAAGAGCTAATGATAGCCCAAGCCCTGTAACGATTACTTCAACTAATGATGGAGTTGTCGTAATTTGCGTAATTGCTTGAACAACGATAGGTGCTCCAACTGAGATTAAAGTAGCCCCAGTACCTGGTACAGGTAATCCATTCACTTGAATTGTAAGGCCACCTAATACACTTACTGCTGCAGTATATACGATAACAGTAATTTTATAGAATCCAGTTTCACTAATTACGAAAGTATCAGGATCTAATTGAGAAATTGCTGTACCAAACTGAGATCCGACAGTATTAAATGGTACTGGAGCATTAAGTCCAAGATCCAAAGAAATCCCAGCGGAGTTAAATGCATACAATCCTGCTGGAAGTCCTAGCCCTGATGGTCCAGTCGGTCCAGTTGGCCCAGTCGG
>NZ_JAKUFR010000150.1:0-6613 GCF_022663555.1 Bacillus cereus group sp. BfR-BA-01381 | reverse complement strand
TGAAACAATCTTCACCACTTTATTTGATAACGGTATAAACTACCGTCTTTCATTTCCTCATAATGTGAGATTTATGAAAGATGCTCCAGGACGAACTTCATGAATAATCTATATACTGATTCACACCAACCATCAGCTCTCTGAAATAGGGAGATATTCACTACTATACCCTTTCATTGCCCAAATATTATTTTCCGAATTGATTACTATCATTTTTATCATACATTAAAAATAGTGTCAACTTATATTTTGAATTTTTATGTATTACATTCTATTTAAAAATTCAAAATATGACTTTTAAATGAATAGTATTAGAACATTTATGGTTTATACTGTATTAACTTCCCTAGCAGGTTTATAGTAGTATACGATGAATGCAAGACAGCAAGAGTAGGAGGAAATAATTTTGTCTACGTCAAAAGTTTTAAAAGGAACTGCTTTATTAAGCGGGGCCACAATGATTTCACGTATATTAGGTTTTATATACTTCTTCCCTTTTCAATTACTAGTTGGAACGCAAGGGGTTGCTTTATATGGATATGCATACTCTTGGTACGGTATTTTATTAAGCTTTTCAACAGCGGGTATTCCTATTGCCGTTTCCAAATTCGTTGCAAAGCATAATGCGCTTGGTGATTATAGTACAAGCAAAAAATTATACAATTCTAGTGTAAAATTAATGTTGTTTATGGGCTTTTTAGGATTTTTAATTTTATTTATTGGAGCACCGTACATATCACAATTTATTATTCGCTCGAAAACGCCAGATCCACAATTTATCGCTGACGTAACACTTACGATGCGAGCATTAAGTTTTGCACTTATTATCGTACCAGCTATGAGTGTTACACGTGGCTATTTCCAAGGTTTTCAACATATGAAACCAAGTGCTGTTTCTCAAGTCGTGGAACAAATTGCACGTGTTGTTTTCATTTTAGTTGGTAGCTTCATCGTCTCAAAATTATTAGGGGGTTCAGTAGCTTCTTCAGTTGCAGTTGCTACGTTTGGAGCTGTTATCGGAGCACTTGCAAGTGTCTCTATTTTAATGATGTACTGGAAAAAATATAATGGGTTAAAACCTCCCGAAGGTGAATTAAAATCAAGAGCATCGAATATCCCATTAAAAAATATTTATATAGAATTACTTCGCTATGCAATCCCAATTGTATTTGTCGGCATCGCAATTCCACTTTACACGTTAGTAGATCAATATACTGTAGCTGATGTCCTTAGAGCGATGGGAGAGCCGTTAGAAACAGCAAATGCAGTTTTCGCTTATATAACGAACTATGCCCAAAAGTTAATTATGATTCCAGCTTCACTTGCAACTGGATTCTCCTTAACGATCATTCCGGCTATAACGAAATCTTATACAAGTGGGAAATTAGAAGAATTACAAGAACAAATTTCAAAGATATTTCAAGTCTTGTTATTCTTCACGATCCCGGCTGCCTTTGGTCTTGCTAGTATCGCTTACGATGCATTCCGTATGGTTTATGTAAATCCTGAAATTGCACTTGGTGGATCACAATATTTAATTTCATTCGCACCGTCTGCTATATTAAGTGCGATTTTCACAGTTTCAGCAGCTATTTTACAAGGAATCGATTATCAAAGAAAAACAATGATTGCATTCTCAGCCGGGATTCTCGTTAAAGTTGTAGTAAATACACCGCTCTTACATTTATTTGGCGGACACGGTGCTGTACTTGGAACCATTCTTGGATACCTCGTTTCAAATAGTATTATGTTGTACTGCATCGTTAAGTTTGCGAAATTTAAAATTAGTGAGACAGCAAAAACAGTATTTCTTATTACAATTTACTCCGCAGCCATGTCTGCTGTTGTAATTGCATTAAAAGCAATTTTAACATGGTTAATTCCTGGACACTCTTATATCGAATCACTTCTCATTGTTGTTATATGCGGCGCTGTAGGAGGACTTGTTTACCTTTTATTCGTATTAACTAGTGGACTTGCTTCACATATTCTCGGTGATAGAATTCAACGCTTACCTATACTGGGGAAATTAGTAAAATAAAAAACAAAGAGATGTAACAAGGGTTACATCTCTTTGTTTTTTATTTCGCATATTGAATACGCTTTTGCTGTTCAGCAATATGTAATTCCGGAGCATGGTGTTCTACTAACTGTAATAGCTCCTCGATTAACACTCCTAACTCCTGTATACTATACTCTGGTTTCCCTATTAACGTATTCGCCATACGCTCATATAAGTTTTCAGGCTTAATAATCATTCGTTCCACATTATATGGCATCCATTTAAACGCCGGGTGATGTACATACATTTTATTCAAACCAAATAAGACCCCAAATATATTTCTTTGTGCTTCACAAATAACATCATATAGCATAAGCCAGTCTTTTCGTTTTAAAAGTGCCTCTCGATTATGCCAGCGATTGCTTAACCAAAGATTTTCTGAAATCATCCGTTTCGCTAGGTCTTCTGGATATGCCATCACCCTATCTTTTAATTCATTTACTTTCTCTTTCCCATACAAACTAACTCCGTCATGCACGGATGATACGATACATTGTTTTTCATAACTTATATCATATTGATCCACCACATCCGAAATAACTTTCTCTACTGTTTCTGTTAAAAAGTTACTAATCTCTAATTTAATTCCTTCTTTCGTCAAATATGTTTCCGACCATTCTTCTTCCTCGTAAGGATGGTATGACAAAATTGTTCCACCAATATAGTTAATAGGCCCTTTACGATCCTCATCCTCTGGTGGCATTGACCATAAAATATGTAGTTCTATATCTGAATGTTCATCTTCTAGCTTTCTAGCTACTGAACCAGCTAAAATAATAGCCTCCACTTTCGGGTTTTGCCTATAAATCTCCGACATTTCTATTGCTTTCTCTTTTAATTCCACTTCATTTCCCCCTATAATTGCAGTACGCATTTACCTTTTCATTTATCTATTTCGATATTATGCATTGCATTCCCTGTTCAATGTTCCACTAAATCATATTTCTACCCAATAACGCTGAACAATTTCCCCAGTATGAGAAGAAACTACTTCATTTTCTAGCACACCGCCAACCTTTTGAATCGTTTTAGCCGAAGCAATATTAGCTTTATCGCAAGTTATTAACACTTTCTGCAACTCTAACTTTTGCGCTTCATATAATGCGAGTTTCAATTGTTTTATCGCGTAACCTTGACGACGTTTATTTGGATGTACACTATATCCAATATGACCACTTTCCCGCAATAACTCTTCATTTAATCGATGTCTAATATTCACAAAACCTATAAGTTCCCCTTTTTCAAAGCTTAAAAATTGACTAGATGGTACTCGATTAGCTTTTAAGTTTTCCCCAAGTTCCTGTATATTCACTTTTTCAAACCATTCATCGAGAGAATCAAAATTTTGTAAAGAACTACTGCCATGTGGTTGTTCTCCTGATTGTAAAAACGCATGTTTATATTCCATAATTTCTCCACTATATTCATGTGTTGGTTTTAATAGTTTCATTTTTATTCTCCCCCTCTTACAACCTAAAACAAACACCTTACTCGTAACAATTTCACGAGTAAGGTGTTTTTATCCTTTTCATTCAAATAACCCCATACTCAAATAACGCTCACCTGTATCAGGTGCAATACATAAAACTTTTTTACCAGCGCCTAATCGTTTTGCAATCATAATCGCTGCGTAAACAGAAGCACCTGAAGACGGCCCAACTAACAATCCCTCTTGTCTAGCCAAATTTCTCATTGTCGTTAAAGCCTCTTCGTCTGCAATTTGAATAATTTCGTTATACACTTCTGTATTTAAGTTTTTCGGGATAAATCCCGGACTTGTTCCTACTAGTTTATGAGGACCTGGAACACCTCCCGATAGTACGGGAGATCCTTTCGGTTCTACTACTGCGATATATAAGTTTGGTAGTTTCTCTTTTAACGTTTCTCCAGTCCCTGTAATAGTTCCACCCGTTCCAGCAGTTGCTACAAATGCATCAAGCTCGCCATCCATTTGTTCATAAATTTCAAGTGCAGTTGTATAACGATGAATATTCGGGTTTGCTGGATTTTCAAATTGCTGCGGAATAAAACTATTTGGAATTTGTTTCTGCAATTCTAACGCCTTCGCAATTGCTCCTGGCATTCTTTGTTCTGCCGGTGTTAAAACTACTTCTGCTCCGTATGCTTTCAATAAGTTAATTCTTTCTTTAGACATATTATCTGGCATAATTAAAATCGTTTTATACCCTTTTGCAGCCGCGTTCATCGCTAAACCTATCCCTGTATTACCACTTGTCGGCTCAATAATTGTATCTCCTGGTTTAATATGACCATTCTCTTCTGCAACGTGCAATAAATTATAGGCAGCACGGTCTTTCACGCTGCGCGATGGATTAAACATTTCTAGTTTTACATACACATCTGCTGCGTCTTCTGGAATAAATTTAGATAATCTGACGACAGGTGTATCTCCTATTAATTCTGTTACGTTTTCACATAATTTCATAGCGCATCCCCTATTCTATCGTTTTCTTATCATTTGGTAGTAACCATGAAGTAAGTCCAATTAATGGTAGACAACTACATAGTAACATAATGAATTGTAGACTATATATGTCAGCCAATTTCCCAAGAACTACAGAGCCTAAAGCACCGAGTCCAAACGCAAGCCCTACAATTAATCCTGATACCATTCCTACTTTTCCAGGAACAAGCTCTTGCGCATATACAACAATTACACTAAAACTACTTGAACTAATAAAACCGATACATAAAAATAGCGGTACGACCCATACGAGCGAAACGTGAGGTAATAAAAGTGCAAGTGGGGCTGAACCTAGCATTGAAAATACAATAATTGTTTTCTTTCCAAATCGATCCGCTAATGGACCACCGAAGAAAGTTCCTAACACACCAGCAATCATAAATGCGAATACGAAATACTGAGCATTTTTTATCGATAAACCGTAATGCTCAATTAAGTAAAATTGATAAAAATTCCCGATACCAGCACCGTACCAAGAGCGTACAAAAGTAAGAAAAACAAGAAGTAAAATAACAAATTTAATATGTGTACTGACAATCGCATGTTCCGCCTCAAGCGCAGCCCTCTTTTTTCTTCTCACAGCGCCAGTTGCTAATTCATTTCTATACCAATTTGATACGAAAATTAATAATACAATGCCTACCGCTGCAAAGGCTGTAAAACCTAAAGAACCAATTTGACCGAGCGGAACGAAAATTAACGCTGTAAAAATAGGAGCTAGAGAATTCCCTGTATTTCCTCCCACTTGATAAATCGCTTGCGCTAATCCCCGTTTTGCACCGGACGCCATATAAGCTACTCGGGCACCTTCTGGATGAAAGACTGCGGAACCTAATCCGATAAATAAAACAGAAATAATAACAATAATAAAATTCGGTGCAAACGCGAGTCCAATCATCCCAAGCATACTCGAAAACATTCCGAGCGGTAATAAAAATGGTGACGGCTTCTTATCCGAATACATACCAAAAACCGGCTGCATAATCGATGATGTCATATTTAATGCAAACGCAATCCATCCTACTTGCATATAGGATAAATTCATCGTTTTTTCCAAAATAGGAAACAACGCCGGCACAACTGCTTGCATCGAGTCATTTAAAAAATGACCGAAACTAATCGCAAATAGTATTCGATATATCGTCGGTGTTTCCATTGTATTTTTTTTCGAAACTGCCTGCATATATGAATCTCTCCTTCCTGTACAAAATATATATTTATTACAGTAGGTGTAATAAATTCTGACTTTTGAAACATTTCTATTCTATACTGGTTTCATTTCTTTTTCCAGAAATATCACTTCTTACATAATATATTTTTTCTATACGTTTTATCGGATTTATTTATAGAAATTTTCTATATTTTCTTTTATACTAGGACAGAGATGAAGGGAAGGATGACAACTATGAAGAAAAAAACTAAAGGAATCGTTGCACTCTCAAT
Source organism: Bacillus cereus group sp. BfR-BA-01381 (assembly GCF_022663555.1). Classification (NCBI taxonomy): domain Bacteria; kingdom Bacillati; phylum Bacillota; class Bacilli; order Caryophanales; family Bacillaceae; genus Bacillus; species Bacillus cereus group sp. BfR-BA-01381. Next base: position 623 of record NZ_JAKUFR010000150.1, on the reverse strand, counting down.
CACATTATCTATGTTTTTAACAGCATGTGGTCAAAAACAAGAGGCAACAACTACTGGAGAAAAGAAAAAAGAATCTTCAAAACAAGTATTAAACATTGTAGAAGCTGGGGAAATTTCTACACTTGATTCATCTATCGCAACCGATGGATTTTCTTACGCTGCTTTAAACAACGTAATGGAAGGATTATATATGCCTGGGCCTGACAATAAACCTGTTCCTGCAGCCGCTGAATCATACAAACTGAGCGAAGACGGAAAAACATATACATTTACATTACACGATTCAAAATGGTCAAATGGCGATCCAGTAACTGCTCATGATTTTGAATATGCATGGAAACGTGCCGTAAATCCAGAAACTGCTTCTGAATACGCACACATTATGTTCGACATTAAAAACGCTGAAAAAATAAATAAAAAAGAATTACCAATTGACTCATTTGGTGTAAAAGCAATTGACGATAAAACATTAGAAGTACAGTTAGAACACCCTGTTCCATACTTTTTAGGTTTAATGGGATTTGCAACATTTTATCCTCAAAACAAAAAGGTTGTAGACGCACAAGGGAAAAATTACGGACTTGAAGCTGCAAATGTAGTTTATAACGGACCTTTCCAATTAA
>NZ_JAKUFR010000149.1:0-6629 GCF_022663555.1 Bacillus cereus group sp. BfR-BA-01381 | reverse complement strand
GATGGAAATATTGAATTTTTGGGTCGAATTGACAATCAAGTGAAAATCCGAGGTTTTCGAATTGAACTGGGTGAAATAGAAAATATATTAAGTGAACATCAAGCTGTTCAGGAAACAGTGGTTATGGCACACATTGATAAGGAATCTAATAATAAATCTCTTGTGGCATATGTAGTTCAAAATCTTCATTATGAAAGTGGGGAAGAGGGAAAAGAATTACAAGGGGAGCAAACTGAACAATGGGAAATGATTTTTGATAATTTTTATGCTCAATCTCCTAGAACATCTGATCCAACATTTAATATAATCGGTTGGAATAGTAGTTATACTGGAGAACCAATTCCCGAGGGTGAAATGCAGTATTGGCTAAAAACGACGGTCGAAAGAATTCTTGACTTAAAACCACAAGTTGCATTAGAAATTGGCTGTGGGACAGGAATGATATTGAATCGGATTGCCCCTAAATGTAAGTATTATTATGGAACAGACATTTCAAATAAAGCATTAAATTATATTCAAAAACAGATAATTGAACGTGGGAAATTATCAGCTAATGTTAAACTCCTTCATCAATCAGCTGATAATTTTCAAGACTTGCATGATGGGGAATTTGATTCCATTATAATGAATTCTGTAATTCAATATTTTCCTAGTATAGAGTATTTAGTTCGTGTTTTAGAAGAATCTGTGAAACTAATTGATTCTAAAGGATCGATTTTTTTAGGTGATATAAGAAGTTTACCATTAGTAGAAGCGTTTCATACAAAAGTGGAAATGCATCATTCCAAAACAAATGTAACAATAGAACAGTTTAAGAAAAATATAGAAAATCGAATTAAGCAAGATAATGAATTAGTAATTGATCCAGAATTTTTCTATGCATTGCAAAGGCATATGCCAGAAATTAATGAGGTAGTTATACTTCCTAAGATGGGAGAGTTTGCTAACGAATTAACAAGTTTTCGATACGATGTAGTTTTAAAGATAGGTACAGAACCTGTATTGAAAACCAATTATCCTAGTTTAGATTGGAATAAGGACAATTTATCTTTACCTTTAATTCGTAAACAATTAGAAAACGAAGATACTAGGATCCTAGAGGTTAATAATATAAAAGATGCTCGAGTAAATAAAGACATTCTATTAATTGATTTATTAAAAAATAATTTAGAAATTAAAACAGTAGCTGATTTGAGAACTTTATTGGAAAAAGAAAATGAGGATATTGGATTAAACCCAGAGGATTTTTGGAGAGTGGCAGCAGAATTGTCTTATGATGTAGAAATAAAATTGAGTGAACCAGTAATTTCTGGATGTTTTAATATAATATTTAAGCGCCAGGGCTTAATAGAACCATTAAATCAAAATCAGATAAGAACTAATAATATAAAGAGAGAGGTTAAATCTTGGAAAATATATTCAAATAATCCTCTTCAAAAAAAGTTTGTTAACACTGTAGTGCCAGAGATTAAAAGTTACTTAAAATCAAAATTACCAGATTATATGATTCCGTCTTATTTTGTATTAATGGATAGGTTCTCACTGACACCTAATGGTAAAGTAGATCGAAGTAAGTTACCTATACCTTCTCGAGAACGGATAGATTCAGAATCTGCAGATTATTGTATGCCCCGTAACCCGATTGAAGAATTAGTTGCAGGTATTTGGACAGAGTTACTTAATGTAAATAAAATTGGGATTTATGAGAACTTTTTTGACTTAGGTGGACATTCTTTATTGGCTACACAAATTGTATCTAGGTTACGTAACATTTTACAGATAGAAGTAACTGTAAGAAGTATATTTGATGCGCCTTCAATTGCTGGACTTAGTGAAAAAATTTATGCACTTATGGGAGTAGAATATAAAAATCAGATTCCACAAACAACTATTAATGAAACAGAGATAAAAAGACCACTATCTTTTGCTCAACAACGATTATTATTTCTTGAGGAATTTACTTCTGGAAAATCATTATATAGTATTCCAGTAGCATTGCGTTTAAAAGGGCCTCTTAATGTTAAAGTATTACAGCAAGCCTTAAATGAAATTACAAGAAGGCACCAAGCTCTTCGAACGGTTTTTGATAATATAAAAGGAGAGCAAGTACAAATTATTAAGCCCCATCAGGGTTTTAATTTATCAATTAAAGATTTTACAGAATATCCAAAAGAGCAAAGAGATTTACTAGTTAAACAATTTATAAAGAGTGAAGTGATTCGACCTTTTGATTTAGTTCAGGGCCCACTTTTTAGAACTTATTTAATTTATGTAGATAAAACAGAGTATGTGTTGCTATTGAACATGCATCATATCATTTCTGATGGTTGGTCTATGGGAGTACTTGCAAAAGAATTATTTACCCTTTATGAAGCATTTTCTATAGGGGACGAATCGCCTTTACCTGATTTACCAATTCAGTATGTGGACTATGCTGTTTGGCAAAGAGAATGGTTAAAAGAAGAGGTATTGGAGCATCAGCTTGCTTATTGGAAAAAGCAACTACGTGGAGAACTTCCGGTTTTAGATTTATCTACAAATCTTACGCGGCCGACAACCGCAACATTTAGAGGGAAAGTTGAAAAATTTATTTTATCTGAGAAACTAACCGAAGATCTTAAAAAATTAAGTAGACAAGAGGGAACTACTTTATTTATGACATTACTAGCGGCATTTAAAGTATTGATATATCGTTACACGAGTGAGGAAGATATATTAATAGGTGCACCTATAGCGAACCGTAACTGGGGAGAGATTGAAAAACTAATTGGTTTTTTTGTTAATACATTAACCCTAAGAACAAAATTATCAGATGATTTAACGTTTATTGAACTAATGAAACGAGTGCGTGAAGTTTCTTTAGATGCCTATGCGAATCAGGATGTACCTTTTGAAAAAGTAGTAGAAGAGTTGCAGCCAGAGAGAAATATAAATCAATCGCCATTATTTCAGGTAATGTTTCAACTTACTCCAGAGTATAATTTTAAATTATCAAATTTAACTGTAGATTCTCTAGAGGTTCACACAGAAACGGCAAAGTTTGATTTATATCTCCCGATGACAGAAGAAGGAAATCAATTAGTGGGTAGACTGGAGTACAATTCGGATGTATTTAGTTTAATACGTATTAAACAAATAATTAAACATTTCGAAATATTGTTAGAAGGAATAGTATGTAACCCTTCTCAAGCAATTAAGGATATACCTTTATTGAGTGAGCATGAAAATGATACTTTACTTAATTGGAATAATACTTTGACACCATATCCAAAGGAAAAATGTTTCCATGAATTATTTGAGGAACAAGTAGAGAAGACTCCAGATGCAATTGCCGTGTCTTTTGAAGAGGAAAAATTGACATATAGAGAGTTAAATAACCGTGCTAATCAGTTAGCTCATTATTTAAAGAAGCAGGGAATTGGCCCTGAAGTTTTAGTTGGAATTTGTTTAGAGCGTTCAGTTGAGATGATTGTTAGTATTATGGGGATTTGGAAGGCTGGAGCAGCCTATGTTCCATTAGATCCATCATATCCAGAAAGTCGCCTACGATATATTTTGGAGGACACTGGAATTCAAGTATTAGTTACGAACGAGTCATTAGAAGACTGGATACCTAAAGAAATCAAGATAGTTTGTCTAGATAGGGATCAAGCAATGATTTCACAAGAAAGCATTCTTTCACCAAAATGTGAAGTAACAGGAGAAAACTTAGCATATGTTATTTATACTTCAGGATCAACGGGGAATCCAAAGGGTGTTTTGATACAGCATCATTCTGTACTAAACTTGTCGCATGGTTTACAAAAAGAGGTTTTTGAACATGAGATACCATCTAACATGCATGTCGGTTTAAATGCATCAATTGCTTTTGATGCATCTATCCAGCAATTACAAATGCTGCTTTATGGTTCAAGTTTGTATATTATTCCGAATGAAGTACGAAGTAATCCGGAACAGTTTGTAGCTTATATTAGGGAGAACAAGTTAGAAATCTTTGATATAACACCTTCATTGCTTCAATTACTTATAGATGTTGGATTGTTAGAAACATGTGATGGCGCTCATGTTCCAAGTAAGATATTGGTTGGCGGCGAAGCGATTATGCCGTCATTATGGGAACAGCTAGTAGAGACTGATAAAATTGAATTTTATAATGTATACGGTCCTACAGAATGTACGGTGGATGCAACATGTTATCATATCAAAAAAGATAGTAAGAGAATAACGATTGGGCGTTCGTTGCCTAACGTTCAAACTTATGTATTGGATAAAAATGGGTTGCAAGTACCAGTAGGTGTAAAAGGTGAGATTTATATTGGAGGAGAAGGGTTAGCACGTGGATATTTGAATCAGCCTGAATTGACTGCAGAAAAATTTATTATAGATTCTTTTAGTGGAAGACAAGGAGCGAGGTTATATAAAACAGGAGATTTAGGTCGTTATTTAGGAGATGGAAATATAGAATTTTTAGGCCGAATGGATGATCAAGTTAAGGTTAGAGGGTATCGAATAGAATTAGGAGAAATTGAGACATTATTGTCTCAGCATCCTGTAGTAGATTCAACAGCGGTATTAATTCAAGGAGATAAAACGAAAGATAAACGCTTAGTGGCATATATGACATTTAAAGAAAATCAAATGTCATCAAGTAATGAGCTGCGTGAATATTTAAGGGGATATTTACCGGAGTATATGATACCTTCTGTATTTAAAAAACTGGATACTATGCCACTCACTATAAATGGGAAAATAGATAGGAAACGCTTGCCGAAAGTAAGGGTGGAACGGCCAGATTTAGAGGCGACTTATGTAAAACCAAGTAATAAAATAGAAGAAAAAATAGCAAGTGCTTGGAGTGAAGTACTTGAAATTGAAAAAATAGGTGTCTATGATAACTTCTTTGTATTAGGGGGTCATTCTTTATTGGCAATGCAGGTTACATCTAGGTTACGTAATACACTGCAAGTAGAAATTCAATTAATGGACTTCTTTAAAGCACCTACTATCTTTGAAATGTCTGAAAAAATAAAAAAAATTAATAATAAAATTATTAAAAACAACATTAAGCCAATTTCTCGAGAAACCTACCTTCAAAAACGACCAAATATTTAATAAAAAGAGGAGCAAAAAAATGGAACAAAATTCAACGGATTTCTACTTAAATAATGAAGTGATGAAATTTGAAGATGAAGAGGTATTTGTCTTCCCTTGTTCATACTCCCAGCAAAGACTATGGTTTATAGACAAATTTCAACCAGAAAGTAGTGTTTATAATTTACCAATGGCTCTTTATATGAAAGGTTATCTGAATATTGAAGCTATTAATAAAAGTATTAATGAAATTTTAAAACGTCATGAAATTTTACGTACTACTTTTAATGAGATTGATGGAAAGCCTGTTCAGATTGTTGATAAATATAAAGAAATAGTCATACCAGTTGTAGATATAACTAAATATTCAAAATCCGAAAAAGAATTTCAAGCTAATAAATGGATTGAAGAAGAGGCTCACCGACCGTTTAACTTAAATCGAGGTCCACTTTTTAGATTTAAGTTATTAAAAAAATGTGAATCTGAATATGTACTAATGTTAAATATGCATCATATTATTTCAGATGGTTGGTCGATGGAAATTCTTACGAAAAATATTGCCTCATTTTATAAAGAATTTTGTAATGGAGGGACGTGTTCTTTATCAGAATTATCAATTCAATATGCAGATTTTGCGGTATGGCAGAAAGAATGGTTACAAGGCGATGTTTTAGAGAAGCAACTTTCATATTGGAAAAAGCAATTAGGTGGAGATTTACCGATACTAAATTTACCAACAGATCGACCAAGACCAGCTAAACAATCATTTAAGGGGAGAGTCGAAAAATTTAAACTTCCTAAAAGCCTTACCCAAGGAATAAAACAATTAAGTCAGCAGGAGGGAAGTACTTTATTTATGACTTTGCTTGCTGGATTTAAAACATTACTTTATCGTTATACTGGTCAATTAGATATCTTAGTAGGGACAGCTGTTAGTAATCGAAATGCGAGAGAACTAGAAGAATTAATTGGGTTCTTTGTTAATACTTTAATTATCCGTACAGATTTATCTGAAAATATGACGTTTAAAGATTTATTAGCCAAGGTGTGTAATTTATCAATTGAGGCTCATGCACATCAAGATCTTCCTTTCGAAAAAATAGTTCAAGAACTACAGCCTGAACGAAATATAAGTTATTCGCCTATAGCACAAACAATGTTTGTGCTACAAAATAACTCATACAATTCTATTGAATTACCGGAACTAATTGTTAATCCGGTAGAGATTCATACAGAAGTAGCAAAGTTTGATTTGACACTTTCTATGGAAGAGAATGCTGATGGGTTGGTGGGGATATTTGAATATAGTATTGATTTATTTGATAAAATAACAATTCAAAATATGATTAGTAATTTTATTACATTATTAGAAGGAATTATAGAAAATCCGAATCAATGTTTGAGTGAGCTTCCTCTTTTAACAGATCACGAACAACAAATGTTGCTGGATTGGAATAAGACAGAAACAGAATATCCAAAAGATAAATGTGTACATCAATTATTTCAGGAACAAGTAGAAGTGTATCCAGATACAATTG
>NZ_JAKUFR010000148.1:0-7260 GCF_022663555.1 Bacillus cereus group sp. BfR-BA-01381 | reverse complement strand
AATCCTTAACCTTTGCATCAATTCTGTACACTCCACTTATATCCAATTCCCCACACCGTTTGAATATATGTATTTTCTCTGTCATATACACTAAGCTTTGTTCTAATTTTCTTTATATGCTCAACTACAGTAGAAACATCACTTTCACTATCATATCCCCAAATCTTTTCAAACAGCTGCTCTTTCGTCAAAACTTGACCAGCATGAAGTGCTAACATTTTCACAACTTCATACTCTTTTTTTGTAAAATGAATTTTTTCTTTCCCAGTCATTATTTCGTAGTTTTGCAAATCTATTAATATACTTCCATAGCGTAAAAATTCCTTTTGATCCACCATTCTTAAATCTGTCGTACGGCGCAAATTGGCAACAATTCTCGCTTTCAACTCTTTTAAACTAAATGGCTTACTAATATAATCGTCTCCACCAATCAATAAACCTTCTATCCGAGACCGTTCACTACTATCCGCACTTAAAAATAAGATTGGGCATGCATAAGACTCTCTCATCTTCTCGCAAACTTTAAACCCATTCATATCTGGCAACATAACGTCTAAAATAATGAGATCCACGCTATTATCTAATTTTTTCAAAGCTTCTTCACCACTTAATGCACTTCTTACTTCATACCCTTCCATGACAAGACTATCTTCAATAAATGTAAGAATATCTGGTTCATCGTCTACAAGTAGTATTTTGCTCGTCACGGCAAGCCCCTCCTAATTAAATATATCTTTTTTACACCAACTAAACATAGCCGCTATTGCACATCCTCCTAAAATTGTACCATTTATTAGGTAAAATGTTCCTTTCCCCTCACTTAATATTCTTAGAATTGATTCACTTCCAATTACAAAATAACTTAATTCTTCATTCACATATAAACTTGCTACTAATAAACCAACTATTACAAAATACGTAATGATAGCGTTTTGAAAACACAGACTTACAAAACTACTCAACATTGTTAAAGCACTTGCTATAAACCATAGTATTAAATAATATTTTACAGTATATAAAATAGAAGCATTCGCACTATAAATGACTTGTTTATCTAAAAAGAATGTCTCTTCTGCACGCCTTATAAAAAATGTTCCATATATATAACTCTCAATGAATGCCATTAACAAAAACAAACTTACAATGCTCATTTGAGTAATCCATTTCGCCAATAATAATTCCCATCTACCTACGGGACGAATCATAACAAGCCGATACGCACCAGATGAAATTTCACCATTAAAACTATCAATAAATAAGATTGGAAAAATTAATAAGAATAACGTAAAATACCATTCTCTTGTAACTGCGACAGGAAAGTTTAAATTACTTAAGATTGCTTCTGTTCCTTTTGTATCATAAATAGCAACTCCAAAAGTATGAACCCATACGCTATGCAAAATAAGTAGCAGCCCAAAAATAACTATTAATACTTTCGTCTTTTTTCTATTAAAAATCCGTTCAAATTCACTTATAAGTATTTGTCTCATTCTTCACACCTCACACAAAATTATCTTTTTTCCCTATCCAATAAACTGTTACAGTATTACAAACAACAATATATAGTAGTAAAACTACAGATCCAAAAAGAATCATTCTTGAACTACCAGATAAAGATATAGCAATTCCTTCATGTTGCAATTTAATTAAAGAAGAATAATTAATATAAAGAACAGTCGGGGATTTGCCTATCACTAACGCCATCGCTGGGTATCCAAAGGAAAATATAATGAATCCCATACCGAGAAGAGTCGCACTTGTTGTCGATTTACTTATAACCGACAGCATAATTAATATGCTAGCCATTGCTATTAAAGTAAGATAAGCAATTCCGTAATAAGAAATACAGTATAAGAACACGCCAAGTGCATTCGTTTTTTCCGTATGATAAAACAAAAGAATATTCGGTTCATGCTCAAAGAAAATATAGCCAATACAATAACTGCAAATAAAATAAACACTTATAAATAGCAAACTTACCGCTACTATCGTAATTATTTTTGCAATCAGAACCTCCGAATACGTATATGATCTTTGGATTATCATCCTAATTTGACCGCTATGATACTCTTGAGCAAACACAAGAACAATTAAAACGAGTAAAACAAGATTACATATACTCATAAGCATTTCAGATAATGCAAGGACAGGGAACGAATTCGCATATGTATAATCAACCGCTATCCTTTCGACCTCTTGATTATGTTTTAAATAGTACTTAGCAGCCCCAAGTAACATCACTGGTATCATTAAAAAACAAAGCCATGTTACTTTCTTCGCCCAAAGCCGCTCCCATTCCGAGCGTACTAACATCATCATGAGCTCATCATCTCCACGAAAATATCTTCTAATTCTTTATTCCTTCCTTGTACTTCTTCCGTCGTTCCCCGCCATATTAATGATCCTTCTCGAATCATGACCCATGAATCACACATAAGCTCCAATTCACGAATTAAATGACTAGAAATGAAGAAAGTAATTCCCTTCTCACGCTGTAAATCGAGTACAATTTTACGAAGCTGCTTAATTCCAACTGGATCCAATCCATTAGATGGTTCATCCAAAATGATAAAATCTGGATCCCCAAGAAGTGCCTGTGCAATACCTAAACGCTGCTTCATCCCTAACGAATACGTACCAACCTTATCGTCAGCACGATTTTCTAAACCGACGATTTCTAATACTTGCTGCACCTTTTTTTCAAGAACTTCTCCATCAGTGCGTAGCGTAATCCTCCCTAAATTCCGTAAATTTTTTCTTCCTGACATATAAGAGAAGAAAATTGGAGCTTCTACAATTGCCCCTACATGCTGAAGAGCTTCTTTTCGACTTTTTTGTACGCTAATTCCATTAATTAAAATTTCCCCTTCATTGGGTCGAATTAACCCCATAATTGTTCGAATAAGAGTTGTCTTCCCAGAACCATTTGGCCCAACAAAACCACAAATCTCATTTTTATAAACAGAAAAAGACATATGACTTAGCAACGTTCTCCCCTTCACCTTTTTCGTCACATCTCTTACTTCTAAAACCGCTTTTTTCATCTCTACCGCCTCCTTACTCTAAGAATAGAAGGTAAAAATAAACAATTTATAAACAAATAAAAAGAAGTTACCCTCACGGCAACTTCTTTCCCATATACCCCATCCAGTATCAACCGGATTATATCAGCGATTTTTCAAATATATCGACGATTTCTCCACTTATATCAGCGATTTTTTCATTATATCGACGGTTCGACACAGGATATCGACTTACCGACATTCTTCGACAATCAAGACGCTCAACATACCCTATCCCCCAAGCAATTTACTGCCGAACTCTACGATTAAAAAGATAATTAATAGGATCGCGAGTATTTTTAATGCTACATACGCTACTTTAAAAACAGCATAAATGAGCAAGACGATTAAAATAATCGTTAAAATTTCCATCTAGAATTCCTCCAAGCTTTGCTCTTCTTATCTTATTTTACTCGCCCCACACTTTTTATGGAACGGCATAAGACGACATAGAAAAAAGAGGATACCTCACCCATCGTAAGATACCCTCTTCTTTAGCTGCTCAAACCATTCTCTCTCTAATTGTAAATATCCCATTTCACTATTCTCAGCACTCTTCAATTCTTTATCCGCTTTCCTCATATAAACGTTGGAAGCTTCCATATCGCCCTCTACATATTTCACAATTCCTTGTGTACGATAATACCCATGTAAGTCTATTTTTGTAATAGCCTTCCCATGTTCTTTCGCTTCTTCTAAAGAAAGACGATCTATCTCATAAAGAGCTTTATATAAAAGATACCAACTATGAAAACTACTAACGAAAAATTTATTCTCTTTCGTTACAGGTAGTTGAACAATTGTTTCTACATACGGTATCGCTCTTTCCATTCCCTCTTGATCCGCCCTGGCATAAAAAACGAGCATAAGTCCACTCATTATATCTCTTATACTTTTATCCTCTTTTAATTTTTCCTCACTAAGCTCTATTAATCTCTCATCCCAATCTTTCGGCCTTTTATAACTAAATAATTCACTCGATACTTGAATGTTATATAAATGCTGCCCAGCCTTTTCATCATCTTTAATTAAAATAAGAAATTGCATGCCATCACTCAAAAACGTTCCTTTTATCGGTACGATTGTAGCTGCAAAAATCACAAAGTGTAAAACAGAAAAATATAAAAGATATTGATAATAACTCATCATGTATATGTAACCGAAAGTAATACCAAATAATAAACTCGTAATCGGTCCACCTAAAGTCATCCACGCCCATTTTTTTGAAAGATTCGGTGTCTCTATAGAAGGAGGCACTAACATCGCCACGCCTCCAAAGTACATCCACAATTTATTTTCTCGAATGCGTACTTTCCCCTTCTCTTTTTGAAAAGTAATCGGCCCTACTGTCATAAATTTAAAATTCAAACCACCTATTAAACCAAACACTACATGTCCTAGCTCATGAATAGCTAGCACTAATAAAAAAATCCCAAATAATTCCCATACATCCAATATTACTTCTAATTTCCCAGTTCGGATTACTCCGTATAAAATGGACAAAACCAACGCCGCCGTCATTGAACCAGCTGGCCTTCTTAAAATATCCACCTTTTTCTCCCCTTAGTAAATCATTTTTCTCTGCATTTCGTACATGAACTTTCCGAGATGCAATATCCAAATAAATGAGATTAAACCAATTAATACAAAGTCGATATCACTAGCCGCCGTATATATAACGGCAGCCCACCATACATATGCCAATATTGTATTCGTAAATTCATACGCTTTATATCCAGCCTCATGCACAATGTGCTTTAATCCTTCATCTGCGTTTTTCGTCCACATTTTCATAGATTCCATATATGTTACACCTTGTTCAGGATATAGCTTGTTATAACGATTTTTTGTTATGAGCCCACTAATCACTACAATAGTTAAACAAACAATAGAAGCTACTAAATTCCACACTGCAAATGAAACATTTGTATCCTGCAACAGTGCACGTCTACATGCAATAACTGCATATACAAACCATGCCTGCGTAACTATATCACCTACACGTAAATATATACTTATAATGCCTAATTTTCTGCCTTGTACACTCTCTTCTTCATCGCGTGCCTCCGCTAACATACGTGTATTCTTCCAAGTATAGTACATCATTAAAATTCCAAAAATAGTACATATACCTATAAATGTATTGGATGATAATTTTCTCGGTTCATCCGAGAGTAAATCTAAAGCTATATAAGATGTTAAAAAACCACCCATCATACTTAATGCCATTTTCCCCAAAAAATCAAATTGTTTTTTTCGTTTACTCTTCACCATCATCTTCCCCCTCCACCAACATAAATATTTCCTCCACCGGTACGTTGAAAATTTGTGCAATTTTTAACGACAATACGATAGATGGTGCATAATCCCCGCGCTCAATTAAACTAATCGTTTGCCGCGATGATCCAATCGCTTTCCCTAAATCCCCTTGTGATAAACGATGCTTTGCCCGCAATTCCCTCACTCGATTTTGAAGCTTCATGTCTTCCCTCTTTTTCATTTATTTAATTAAAATTGTAAATAATATCCTTATTCTTGTCAATTATAATTGTCATTTTGACGTTAATAATTGACAAGAATAAAGATATATTATGATGGAAATAACCTATATAATGAATGTGAAATATTAAACAAAGGAAGTGACCTATGAATAAAACATCTACTTTTTTCTATATTCTTACTAAGCTTACAGCGACTTTCTTTTTATTATCACTTATTAGCACGCTTCTCTTAACAACTAGTCAACCAACATTATATAGTTTCTTAGCTGGATTACGAGAACTACTATATATTCCCTTCGTTCCTGTCCTTGCGGTATATGCAATTTTTTGTTCTATTTGCATAGATAAATTGAAATTAAAAACACATACAAGACTGAAGACATTATTACTTTATATTTTTTGCGGCTATTTATTTTTTCTTCCCTTTTTAATATTTAAAGAAGCTGATCTAATACAGTTCTTGTTCCTCGGATCAATCGGAGCAGTATGTTCTCTTTCTTTCTATTTATGTACAGTCATAGCAACAAAATTTAAGTGGATACCGTATTTCGTACCAAGCATTATGCTTATTATATTTATCACAATTAACTTAGTAGATATAGAAAGGGTTGGAACATCAAAAGAACAATGGGGCGAAACAAAAACCGATAACTCTTTCGAAGCATCTTTTCAACATTTTAGTGGTGAACATAAAGTCCCAATTGAATTAAAACGAGGTGACATATTAGAATTCACTATTGAATCACGAACTGATAATTCGAATGGCTACATAGGGGACATAAAAATGGCTAGTGAATTTCAAGAGGAAGAAAATTATTTAGCTCCAGCTGGTCCTAATACGTACCATTTCGCAGCAATTAAGACAGGTACTTATTACATTATAGTTAGCGGAAATCAATTAAAAGGAAAGTTGAAAATAGATTGGAACATCAAATAAAAAAGGCAGTGCATCTGCACTGCCTTCCTAAATTCTGACATAGAATGGATTCCATATTAACTTGCGTTTTGTAAGAATGCTCGTTTTAACTGTTTGCGGAAACGAACTCCTAACGTAATTGCTACAATCGCAATCACTCCAAAAATAATTTTACCGATGTGACCTTCTAGCGCTCCAAAAATATCATGCAAGTTTCCACCTAACCAGTAACCACCGATTAAGAAGAATGATACCCAAAATAGAGCACCTGAGTAAATTGTAATTGCAAAACGGCGGAATGGTAAGTTAATAATTCCTGCAAAGTATCCTGTAAAGTGACGTACACCAGGAATAAAGAAACCGATAAAAATCAAGAAGTATCCATACTTATCAAACCACATTCTTGTTAAGTCGATTTTTCTTTGTGTTAAAAATACGTATTTCCCATACTTTTGAACAAAGGGCATTCCTAATTTATTTCCTAAAAAGTATTGGATTGTCATTCCTACACTTGTCCCAATAAAGGATAGGATAATTAAAATCGGTAAACTTAAATCACCCTTATGTGCTAAAAATCCCGCATATGCTAACGTTGGCTCTCCCGGAAACGGAAGTGCAATATATTCTAACAGCAAACCAACAAGTACAACATAGTACCCGTATTGCTGAAATAATTCATGAATCCATTCCATGTCATCTCTCCTTTCAATCACGTGCAACTTCTTACTAATATTGTATAAAAAAATTGTCGAAATAACTATCACAATAGCTTACATTTTTA
>NZ_JAKUFR010000147.1:0-7305 GCF_022663555.1 Bacillus cereus group sp. BfR-BA-01381 | reverse complement strand
TCACATGCTGATACTTGGGCTCCTGCTTTCAATATTGGCGATACTCCTGCTCCGAAACTTGAGGGGCACGAACATTTCCCTGCTCCAAAACTAGAAGCTCACGGTGAAACTATTTAACACACCCCCCTAGCTATATAACTAGGGGGTTATCTTTTCATCCTATTGACATCCCATGCATACTTTCTCAACTTTTATTTTAGCACTGTGCATGTGACGTCATTTTCTTAAGATTCTATAGTCACTTGTGTTCCCTTTCCCCCAAAAAACATAGAAAACACTATAAAAACACAAGGATTGACAGGTTTTACAAGCTCTAAAAAATTCAGAATATTATTTATCAATAAAAATTCCATATAATTACTTTTTATTGTGTTACCATTATAGTTACAATTATATAGAAAAATATACAAGGGGGCTAATATGAACATTTCATTAAAGGGACATACATATACAACAAAACATTTAGAAGCTTGGTACCATGCAATCTTAACGCAAAACGTTAAGGAAGCACAAATTCAGTTTCAAGAAGCTAAAAAAGAACATGAAGAAATGTTTTTGAAAGAAACAGAAACATTTCCACTTTATCATTTATATTACGCATTACTTCAGTTCCGACATACAGCTCTGACAGATGGACTATCAATCACGAAAAATAGTTTTCAAATCATAGAAGACCAAGAAAAACCAGAAGATAAACATTTATCTTATCTATATCATTATTATAAAGCGATGCATTTAACAGCTATCAATAAGTATCAGGAAGCAGGCGAATATTTCTTAAAAGCACAGGCACTCTTATCCGGACACACTCAAATTGAACATGCTGATTTCTATTACCGATTTGCAACTTATCATTACCATCAACAACAACCAAGTTTTGCGATTGTAAATGCTTCTAAAGCATTAGAAATTTTCGAATCGCAACACGGATGTGAAAGAAATATTTCTTCCTGTTTAAGTGTACTTGGTGCTTCTTATGTAGACGTAGGACATTTTGAACAAGCTGAAGAAAGTTATAACAAAGCATTAGATATTCTTCAAAAATTAAATGAGGAATCATTACAACTTTTTGTGCGTGGTAATTTAGGACTATTATACGCAAGTCAAAATCTATCTGAAGAAGCAATCCGTCACTTGACGCAAGTCGTCGAAAAAATCCCATCTCACTACAAAGCTATATTCTTACTTGCACAAGAACATGAAAAATTAGGACTTATAGACAAAGCAAACCACTACATTAAGATAGGGAAACAACTTATTTCTGAACTTGGTAATGAAGAGTATAAACATCATTTTGCTATATTAGAAGTTTTCACGAACCAGAATGAATTAGATCAAATTGAACCGATTGTTTTAAAAGGAATTGAATACTTCAATAGAGAATCCTTATATAGTTACGTTTCTGAATATCTTGAAAAACTAGCTCTTGCGTTTTATAACAAACAACAACATGAGAAAGCAAGTTTATACTTCTTTAATAGTACAGTAGCAAAAAAATCAAATGAAAGAGGGTTAAAGAAATGAAAAAAACAATTGGTAAAATCGCTATAGGTATTGCTTTTACGGGTATTGCTGCATTTGGCTTAAACGCAGGTTTCACAAATCAAGCTGGACATGCTCACTTCCCTTCTCCACCTGCTCCTTCTTTTTCTGAGGGACATACTGGCGGCGCTCCTGCATTAAACATCGGCGACACTGGTGGCGCCCCTGCTAATTCTGAGCATGGTACAGGTATTTAAGTTACCAAAATTGAGATTTATTTAGTTTTCAATTTCCATATCTATTCGGAAACCATTTAATATAGCAAATATTATGTATACGCATGATTTCTATTGTGATACACTCTACCCGAGAGAAATCTCCAATACATATGTGGTTTTCAAGTCTAAAAAATACACCTAGTAATTAGGTGTATTTTTATTTTACCTCTCTATCTAATAATTAAAGAATACTCCCCTAAAAATCCCAACAAAAAAACCGAAGAAACTACCTATACTTCGGACACTTAAAGTACCACGAACATTGCGATTTTTAGTGACACTCCGTATCCAACCTCACTTTCATCCCATGCCTAAAGGCGATAGCTCTCTTGCTCAGGAAAAGCTGTAACCTCTCCATTCATGATGATTTTATTTTTCGGATTGAATACGACCAACTTATAATCATTACAGTTACAGATTGTAGAAAATAGCAACCATCGTTCTTATGCAATCTTGCATACTGTAACTTTTAAATATATTCAACACGAATGCTAAATTCTTGAATCACAGCAGGTAAACAGATTGATGATGAAGAAAATAATGTGATGCATCATATTTTTCAAAGCTACATGTATAGTCGTAGTCTATTACATTATGTAGGAGCGGAGTTAATATGTTAAAGAAACCAAACAGATTACAGCCAGGTGATATCGTGGCAACAGTAAGTCCTTCATGGGGAGGCGCAGGCGATTCTGAGATAAGATGGCGTTATGAACAAGGAGTAAAGAGATTAGAAGAAGTTTTCGGTCTTACGGTTGTTCCCATGCCGAATAGTTTAAAAGGTAGCGAATTCATTTATAACAACCCACAAGCTCGTGCGGAAGATTTAATGACAGCATTTCAAGATACGCGCGTGAAAGCAATTATTGCGAATATTGGCGGTCAAGATAGCATTCGCCTACTTCCCTATATAGATTTTAATGCAATACGTGAAAATCCGAAAATTTTTATGGGATACTCTGACGTTACCATTTCACATTTATTTTGTCATAAAGCAGGAATTTCCTCCTTTTACGGTCCAGCAATTTTGACCGACTTTGCCGAAAATGTAGAGATGGATCCATATACGGTTGAAATGGTAAATCGAACTCTCTTTTCCAATGAAATGATTGGCGAAATTCAACCAGCGCCTGAATGGACGAGTGAGCGTTTAGAATGGATAGAGGTAAATAAAGATACAAGGCGTACGATGCAGCAAAACAATGGATATGAGTTACTTCAAGGCTCTACTACTGTACAAGGACGTTTAATTGGTGGCTGTATAGAAGTATTAGAATTTACAAAAGGAACGGAGCTTTGGCCTGAGAGCAAACATTGGGAGGATAGTATTCTCTTCTTTGAAACTTCTGAAGATCATCCAGAACCAAGTTATATAAAGTATTGGTTACGAAATTATGCAGCGCAAGGCATTCTCCAAAAAGCAAAAGGCATCATTTTTGGTAAACCAAAAGACGAAATGTATTATGAAGAATATAAACACGAAATACTGCAAGTAATGAAAGAACATAACTTAGAAGATTTGCCGATTCTTTATAATTTAAATTTCGGCCATACTGAACCGAAGTTTATTTTACCTTACGGTGCGATGGCAGAAATTGATTGTGAAAATGTATCTTTTTCTATTTTAGAGAGTGGCGTGGAATGAAGTGTAACTTTAATCAGGGGGTCCATTCACATCGCTATCAAGCTAACATTTTGAAGTACTCCCAAAACAAAAATTTATTCTTTTCATAGGTAACCAAGGACATTTAGTTTATTTTTTTCGTTTTAGGGAACAATTAATTTCTTAAGTTGATAGCGATGTGGCGCTATCTCAAAATATAAAAATCTCCTTCAAAAAAGAAAGGCGCCTATACACCTTTCTTTTTTAACTCACTTGTACTCTCTTCAGCATCCAAAATCCCTTCGGAATCACTTTAATACATCATTGTACGGACCTAATTGCTTTTTAGAAAAGTAATGGATTGTCTCCTTACTTTTCAGTAACATATTTCCTTTTATAATTTTAAAAAATGATATTATAGTTTTTCAATTCTCATATAAAGTCTATTGACTGTATATATCTTTCTCTATATTCTTTAACAACATTTCCAACCTATCCCTAGTAACTTGATTAAAATGTGGATTTAATTCCTTTATTATGAATTCAAGTAACTCATAGCTTATGTATTCACCCAATTCCAGTGAATATTGTTCAGCCAAAAAAGACTTTAATTTTTTAGAGATATCAATCTTATCCTTTTTACTAATTTTTATCTCCATTCGATAACAAACCCCTCTTAGATTAATCTGAAAAGCTAATTAAAATAACTTTTTATTACCTGCGAACTGGTCACTGTTGCATATCATTTTTATATTTGAAGTATCTCTGTTTTATATATTACACAGCACAATATATAAAACAAAGCCCAAATACAGAATTTTTAACTTTATCAACTTTTTTAGGAATTCCAAATAAAATTAACTTTTTCATATTATTAAATTTTTTCTATAAATTTTTCATACCTTCTACCTTTTTGGCACTTTCGTTACCGTAAGTTGCAATTTTCCTCATTTTTAAAATAATACAACCTAGACTCAATGCAAAAAGTGAAATGAATAATATAACTGTAATCTTTTCACTTTTAAATTTTAGAGTAAATGAGGAAAGGGATGCTCCTCCCTTTTCATTATTTTGAAGAGAAAAATTTAGAAATTTTGTACGTCCAAACATGTACCAAACAAATAGTGTAAAAATAAAGAATAGTAATATCCCATAAAGAATAAAATACCATTCATAAAATTTTATAATATAATTAACTAGTAACGGAAACCCTAGCGCCCCAACCCCAAACCATACTTCGAGAATGCTAAATTTAGCAGCACTATTCCTTTCTGCTGAAATAATAAAGGAACCCATCGTAGTTTCTAACAAACCTGCTCCATAGCCTAATACAAAGCAAATAACAGTTAAATATGCCCATTCTTTAATATATATAAAACCTCCTAGAACGATGGATATTACTAAAATACCTAATGTTATTGTTTTAAAATAATGATACTTTCTTACTAGTATGGGTGAACTTAGAACACCAAATAAAAACCCGTAAATTGAAAAAATATTAAAACACCTAATTGATCAGGGGTTCTTCCATAATATTGTATGAATGAAGGAATTAAACTACCTATGCAAACATGTATTATTCCTACAATAAAATAAAACAAGCAACCATATCTAGTCCTTTATCCGGACAAAAAAATCGATCCAGTCAAAACTTTAAAATTGATAGTTTACCTGTAGGTACCAAAGAATTGAAATGGGTTATTGTACCTTCAGAAAAAGATCATCCTTCTACTATCTCTTTCAATGTAATGATTGATGTTCCCCTAGGTACTGATTCTATTCGTTGGAAAAATATTTCACATGAATTTAGGACTGAAGCTTACACAAATACCAAATATTATATCGCAAGTCCAATTGGTGCCACTAACAAATTCACTGTGCAAATTTATGCTATTACAAATTAGAAAATAAAGAATCCCAATGGAGTACCATTGGGATTCTTTTTCGATTTCATTTCGTAAACAATAGATGGAGATTAAATTTATTTGCAAATCATTTAAACCATTTGAGAATTTATATTTTGAACGGCCGTTTATTTCCAAAGAAAAATTCAAAAATATTAACTACATTTTCCTGCTTATCATTTACTCAAAACTGGCTTCCAAAGCGATAGGGCAAAAATCCAATTTGTGTCACCATTGCCTTGATAACCTTGAACTGCTTCATACACTTTCCCCTCATATACTACTCTATCACCTTTAGTATATGCTTTTCTCGCATCCCATTTTTCATATGTGGAATCCTCTGCCTTTGTTGTTACATCCAATACATCACTTCTACTAGATTCATTTCCAGCTAAATCAACCGCTGTTACTACATATTTATACGATGTATTAGCCTTCAATTCCTTATCCATAAAGTTAGACTCTTTATTTTAATACTAGTAGAATCATTTCGTTCATAGAGACTATCTTCAATTAATATTAAAAGCTACTTTCTGGTTGCTGTTGTCCATCTTCACCTATACAGTTAGTTTGTAAGAACCCTCCTCTTAAGGAAGGCCCTATCTTTTATCAGAAGTAGAATTCAATTTAATGCTTAGGGCAAACATTTTATCGCAGACACTATCAAAGGTACATTGCATCATTTAACAAATATTTTAATCCTACCGCTAGACTTACAATAAGTATAGACAAATATCAATTTCCGCACCAATACTATTGATAAAACCAATAGTATGTTGATCAAAACATAAAGAAGGGACTTCATTATTTTCTATTTTTACAACAACAGATAATTTGCATTTTAGATTATGTTTACTTTGCATATTAATTATTTCATTTTTTTTATGTTCCAATATGGAAATTAACTTTTTTACAACCTCTTCTGCATTAAGAGATTCTTCATACCCTGTTTCAATACTCCAGTTTGTTTCTTCCCGAATAAATAACGAATTACCTCTAATAAAGTCACCTTTTTTATAAGTCATCGTTGGTTCTAAATTAAATTGTTTAGTTAGCTCTTCTGGATTAAATATTTCTCCGAAAATGGCTAGTTCTACATTTATTAATGTACTCAAATTATTTAACACATCCCTATTAATATTTGAAGTAAAGGATAATAAATTTTATCCTTTACTTCATACTTATAATTCATTATAACTAAAAATCTAAAGTCATTTTTTCACAAATGACTTTAGATTTTTTTATTTTATAAATGAATCAGTTGGTATCGGAGTTCCTTTTCCACCTTTTAGGTAAATCCAAAGTCTTCCTGTTTTCTTATCCACATAGATATCATATTTTGAAATACTAACACTTCTACCCAAGTAGTCTCTTTTTAATTCGTGAGCATCAATACCTTTTCTTTTAAGGAATTTATCATCAACCTTATTTATACTCTTGGGAACCTGTTTCATTGCTGAAGTTACTGCTTGTTTTCCATACTTTTTTATTGCATATTGTATACCATATCTAGCCACAGCCGCTACTACTACAGGCCAAATAGAAGCACTTGCTTTTAGGGTATTAACTTCATATTCTTTTCCTGTTTCTTGATCAACGAATGTAGCTATAAAGTCATTTCCTTCAACTTCTTGTACATAAACATCAAAGTTTTGTTGGGTTTCTTCACCATTTTCATCAACCGTCTTACCGAATACAGTAATTCCCCCTGTTTCAAGGTTCATGTCGATATCTGTTGAAACTGATAAATCTGTTGTGTCTAAAGTTGTATTAACTACGACCTTTTCGTCTGTTTCTTTTTCTATATTAATCTTTAAT
Source organism: Bacillus cereus group sp. BfR-BA-01381 (assembly GCF_022663555.1). NCBI lineage: Bacteria > Bacillati > Bacillota > Bacilli > Caryophanales > Bacillaceae > Bacillus > Bacillus cereus group sp. BfR-BA-01381. The sequence goes on along the minus strand of NZ_JAKUFR010000147.1, from coordinate 220 downwards.
TCATTTGAAACTTCAATTCCTAATTCTTTATTTACTTCAGATTCCACTTTACTTACATCAACGGAAGTTACTTTATCTTGTATTCCTGTATCTGCTTTTACATATTGTATATTAGGAAGTAAAGTAAGTAACATAGAAAACACTAATATTTTAACAATTACGTTTTTCATTAATCGATCTCCTCTTTCAATCTATCATTATTAATCCAGAACCATATTCA
>NZ_JAKUFR010000146.1:0-7332 GCF_022663555.1 Bacillus cereus group sp. BfR-BA-01381 | reverse complement strand
TGACTCTTCTGCTTCTGCAATTACTTCCACTTCTTCTGGTATTTCCACAATGATTGTTTCTTCAAGCTTTTCTTCTGCTTTAACAATCACTGATTCTTCTGGCGCTTGCTTTTCTACTTCAATAGTAGGTTGTTCTATTTCTGTATTACGTTTCATTTCTTCTGATAATATTGTATCCTCGTGCTCTACTTTAGAAGCTAATGATTCTGTTTGTAGAACATTTTCTACCACTACATCTTTTTCTTGCTTCGCATCTTCCATACGCTCAGCAATTGTTTCATGAAGTAATTCAGCCGCTGGAACTTCCTGCGGTGCACTCATTTCTTGAACCACTTCTTTTTCTTCTACTATAGGCTCTTGGCGTTCAATTTCATAACCGTTTTTCTCTAGCCATTGATCGACAACTGACTTTTCTTCCTTTTTACTCTGTTGATCTTGCTGATCAACTCTTTCATGACTGGAAGAAGTCGGTGCTTGTCCTTCTGAGAAATGGGATAATGTATATCCTTTTTTCTCTAACCATGCATCAACGACTGATTTGCCCTCTACAGATATTTCAAGGTCTTCTCTTTCCTTTACTTCCTCCTGCTTTTCTTCCTTTTTCTCTACTGAAGGACGATTATATCCGTAAATTGGCGAAATCATTTCTGTTGGACGAAATGGTCTACGGTTACTTTCTTGCGCTGGTGTAGATGCTTTCTTTACGACAGGCTCTTGCTCCGGTTCATATTGCATTTCCGGCTCTTCATATGTAGAAACTACCTTCTCCACATACTGTCGTCTGCTTCTTTCCACTTTGATTCCTCTTTGAATAGGCTGATTTTCATACGTTACAGCTTGAACAGGCTGTTCTTCAAAATGCCCTGTTTCTATAACATCTTCTTCGTCGAACCCATTATCCGGTACTAATGGAAAACGGCATTTACCTGCATTCCTACTTGCCATTTGTGCTTCTCTTGCTTCGGTGTAGTGGTTTACACGAGGAATTTTCGGCTGACTTTCAACTTGCTTTTGTACTTCTTTATTCATCGCTGTTTGTTCTTCCTCTTTGTTAAACAGCTTTTTCATCCAATCTAACATGCTTACCACTCTTTCTACTAAATAGTAACATCCTTTATTGTATCAGCATTCGGCAAAAAGTGCAGGTAAAATTAAGCATGTCATATTTATCCATAATATTCTAATTTACGAGTGTTTTCATATGGAAAAACGCAGCCTTACATGTAAGACTGCGTTTAAGCTTTACTCTTCCGATACTCATCTACACTATCCGTTACACTTTGCAATAAAGAATTTACATACTGCGGGTCAGATAATTTTTTATCTTCTTCATGGTTTGACATAAACCCAAGTTCTAATAGTACGCCAGGTACTTTGGACCAATTGAATCCAGAAAGATCACCCCTGAATTTAATTCCATTTACTTTCACTTGCTGATTTTCTCTCATTTTATTTACTATCGTTTGAGAGATTTGAAGGCTTTCCGCATAAATCTCTTTCGTATACGGACTTCCTTCTGCCGGCGTCAATACAGCGAATCCACTTTGATTCGGATTTTCAGAACCATCTGCATGAAGACGTAAAAACAAGTTTGCCTTATGATCATTCGCAAATGTCGCGCGTTCTTTATTACTTATATCCACATCTTGTGACGTTCTCGTCATCAATACTTGCATTCCCTTTGCTTCTAACTTTTCTTTTAATACGAAAGCCATTTCTAATACAAGAACAGCCTCTCTTTTTTTCGTCACAACACCAGTTGTACCATCTGTCACTTTATATTTTTGCGTCGTTGCGCCTGGCCCAATCGGCTCTAAATTTAAATTTGCTTTTTGTTGGTGTCCTGGATCAATAACAACGAGAAACTTTCCTTGTTTTTCATTACTCTCTACTTTTTGTTCATTATTTTGCACTGGTTGCTCTGCTGGCTGCGCTGGCGTAGATTCCTCTTTCTTTTCTTCGGCCGGCACTTCCTCCTGCTTTTGCTCCACTTGCTCATTTGTTTGAACTGCTTGCGGTTCTTCTTTCTTTTCTTGTTCTTCTTGCTGCTTTTCTACCGGTGCGTCTACCTTTTTATTTTCGCTTGTTTCTTTTATAGAAGCTGTTGTCTCTTTTTTCGGTTGTTCTTGTGAGCAACCTCCCATATATATGCCAATGAATGCAATCATGCTCATTATTTTTATATACTTCATGTTTTTCTCCCATCACTTTGCACCGGTCTCAAAGTTTTTTATAATTGTTTTATAATCTCATCCATATTTCCAATATGAACGGGTTGCCACGTTTCTGTACCGCGCTCTGCAGTATAAACTAAATACGCATCATCAGACACATTTACGAAAACTGGGTCCCCCATATCTGTTTCATATCCGATAACGATCCATTCTTCTTTCCATTTTCCGTGGTCTTCACTTATTAATGAATTTTTATGTTTATCATATCGATAACCGATTTGTCCTTTTTCTAATTCATTTTCACTAAACAAATATATCTCATAAGTACCTAACTCGATATCTTGCTGTTTTGAAGTTTCAATTCGTTTCAGAAGTTCTGCGATTTTTAGTTGTTGTTTCATACGTCTATCCCCTTCTATTTTTCTAAATTTTAACTAGATTGTTTATAAAATACAATATAGATTTTAAGAAAAAAAGTGACATCCTTATGAATATGAATGATTTCCTGAATATATCTATCACAACTCGCAATATATCAACGATTCAACACAGGATATCGATTTACTGACAAAAAAAACGAAAAGAGAGGTCATCCAAAAGGACAACCTCTCTTTTCTTATATCAATTAAAATTTAAACTCTTGTCCAACTTCAAAGCTATCTTCTAATACAAGAATACCTTTTTCTTGTGGAGCATCTGGAAGCTCTAATTCACGTGCTGAACAAATCATTCCAGCAGAAGGAACTCCGCGAAGCTCAGCTGGCTTGATTAACATACCGCTTGGCATTACAGCCCCGATTTTTGCAACGACAACTTTTTGTCCTGCATCAACGTTTGGTGCACCACATACAATTTGTAATGTTTCTGTACCGATTTCTACTTTACAGATGTTTAACTTATCAGCATTTGGATGCTTTTCTTTTTCAGCTACATAGCCTACAACAAATTTTGGAGAAAGATCTGCTTCTACTGTTTCTTCAAAGCCGTTCTTCGCTAAAATTTCGTTGATTTTTTCTACAAGTTCTTTCGTTAATGTAAGGTTACCTGTTTCTTTTACTTCTAAGTAAGAAGATGCATGAAAGATGTTGAATCCTGCTGTTTCGTTGCTTTCACGATCATATACGCGTGCAACATCTCCTTTGCGATCAAAAGTACGGTTCTCTAAAGTAATATCTTGTAAGGCAACAATTAGAGTGTCACCAATTCCTTCAAGGTTGTAAAAAACGTTCACTTCGTTCATCCTTTCTCTTTTCCATCTGTCTTCTTCCGATTCTTCGCTAAAATAAAGATTGGTTCAAAGTCCCCATCTTCATATACGAATGAAAGTGATGTAATCGGAACATGCCCTTCGGCAAAAAATTTCATTGTCATTTGTGCAATAATATCATAACCGATTTCGTTGACGATATCAGCAATAATTAATACATCTTGGTGAGGAACAGCAACAACCATGTCACCAGAAATCTTTTCACGCATCGATTGTAGTAACGATTCGTTTAAAATACGAGTCGCATCATACCCATCATTTGTGTTTAAAAAGTAAAATGTATTACCTGCTACTGTGTCTTGTTTAAATTCATAACCTAATGAGCGAGCGTTGAATAATGCCATTTCACGTACTTGTTGCTCTGTAAGCCCTAATTTTTGTAATAAACGCTCGTCAATGAGACGATATGTTTTATTCGAATCTAGCGCATAGTAAATACGTGTTTCCGCCGTATGATCCGTCATAATAAACGGATTTCCTTCTTCTGCTTGTTTCGGGAAAGAAGTAGAGCGAATAACAGGTAAAATTTTCGCCGCGCTATTTTCTTCCTTATGCATCGCAATTAACGCTTCTTGTACGTAATAGGCAACCTCTTCAATCGCCTTTTCTTTATTCACTTCCCATTTTGCTACAACTCCTGGAAGCGATACGTTAATACCTTTTTTCGAGTCTTTCTGTTCTATACGTAGAACCTCTTTCTCGCTATCATACTGAAAGTCCCATTCCGGGCGAGATAATTTCTTCATTAACTCGTCTTTCATCTTTTTACTTGTCATCTTCATCTCTTTTTCCTCCCTTCCAAAAAAATAACCTCCCCCGCGAAGGTAGAGGTTGTTTTACAATTCAATTGGCAAATTGCCTTATTTTAAACCTTCAATGAACTCTTCGATTTGTTCTTGTGTTTTTCGATCTTTGTTTACATAGCGACCTGTTTCTTCACCTTTATTGTACGCTACAAAGCTCGGAATGCCAAATACGTCTAATTTTACGCATAGATCAATAAACTCATCACGATCTACATAGTAAAATGAGAAATCATTATATTTCTCTTCTACTTCTGGCATAAATGGATCTACGAAGCGGCAGTCTGGACACCATTCTGCTGAGAACATAAAGATTACATTCTCTTCATTTTTTAACTCTTGGAATTGCTCCATGCTTTCTAATGATTTCATCTATATTTCCTCCTCTAACGAGTGCAGTTTTTCATGTTATAATCTTTCTTTTATACTACCATACATCGCGCACGGTGCAAGGTTTATGCTTGCTTTTCATCATACTTATATTGCCCAACAAGTAACTTAACAACGTGTACAAATAATTCCGTACGGTCCACATAATCATCCGTAAAAATACCGATCGCACCTTCATGACTACGAATATCTTTTCTCTGTACAAACTCTTCCATCACTTCACTTAACTCTTTGCCATCTTCAAGAGGTGCTAAAAAATCATCTGGTAACGTAATACGTGCCCCGCCGGCAACAAATATTTTACCATCACTTGTTGCTAGCGCCCCCCAGTTACACATAAATAAACCGTGCTCTGTTTTCATTACGCCGCCTTCTAGTCCAATGCCAATTTGAGCTCCCGCTTCCTCTAGCGCTCGCTTCGCTCTATTGATCGCTCCTTGCATCGTCTCTTCATCTGAAAACGGTTGTGCTGCTACTCCTGAAGGAACAGAAAGAGATGTAATTGTAGCATCTTTCCAAACCTTCTCCACAGCTCCAACCTTCGTTTTATTCTTGGATCCAACTACTACTTTCATTTCATTCACCTCTATAAAAATTTATCATTTTCCCTTAATCAAATTGTTCTTTATACACGGATGCACGGCCACCACACATCGCTTGTTTGTCTCTTCACTCTAAAAAAGAAGAGTTTTTCTCACAACATTGCGGACCTCGAATCCAAAAGCAATCTTACTCTTACTTCCTACCCGGGGTTTTAATCCCCCATGCGAGAATCAATTAAGCACTGACCGCTACCATACATCGCTCGAGCATCTATTCAACCTAAAAAAAGAAGGGTTTTTCGCCCTTCTTCTCTACGCGTTATTCTTAATTGTTTCTAACGTCGTTTTATCCGTTGCTCTTACAAGCTTCGTAATTAGCTCTTTTGCTGCCGCATAATCATCAACATGTAAAATAGAAGCATGTGTATGAATGTAACGTGCGCAAACACCAATTACTGCTGATGGGATACCTGAGTTACTTGTATGTACACGGCCCGCATCTGTACCACCTTGCGAAATAAAGTATTGGTACGGAATGTTATGTGTTTCTGCTGTATCTAAAATGAATTCGCGCATTCCTCTATGCGTTACCATCGTACGGTCATAAATACGAAGAAGAGCACCTTTTCCTAATTGACCGAACTGTGTTTTGTCACCAGATGCATCGTTAGCTGGACTTGCATCAAGCGCATAGAAAATGTCTGGTTGAATCATATTTGCAGCAGTTTGTGCACCGCGAAGACCAACTTCTTCTTGTACAGTCGCACCAGAGTATAATGTGTTTGGTAATGTTTCGTCTTTTAATTCTTTTAGTAATTCGATTGCAAGGCCACATCCGTAACGGTTGTCCCAAGCTTTCGCCATAATTTTCTTTTCGTTTGCCATCGGCGTAAACGGGCAGATTGGCACGATTTGTTGTCCTGGTTTTACACCAATCTCAATCGCATCTTCATAGCTATCTGCGCCTATATCAATTAACATATTTTTTATATCCATCGGTTTTGCACGTTGCGCGTCACTTAATAAATGAGGAGGGATAGAACCAACAACCCCAACGACAGGGCCATTCTTCGTCATCACTTGTACGCGCTGAGCTAATAGTACTTGGCTCCACCAGCCGCCTAAAGGTTGAAAACGAAGCATTCCGTTTTTCGTAATTTGCGTAATCATGAAACCTACTTCATCCATATGACCTGCTACAAGAACACGCGGGCCAGTTTCGTCCCCTTTTTTCAGACCAAATACGCTACCTAAACCGTCTTGTACAATTTCATCTGCATACTTGCTTAATTCTTGCTTCATAAAACGGCGTACATCATGTTCGAAACCTGATGCACCTTGTAATTCTGTTAACGTACGAAATAATTGTAATGTCTCTTTATTCACGAAGTCCCCTTCTTTCAAACCTTAGTAGAATACCTCTTTTATTGTAACGAAATTTTCGAAATGTTTCTAGTTTCTTCTTTTTTAGCTGTATTTGCTTTATAATTATTATCGGTACACTATTTTTATTTTATAGAATTGAGGTGAATATATGAGCTGGAAAGGTTTAGTAGCAGGTCTTGGCGTTGGTTTCGCAGCTGGTTATCTTGTTGCAAACAAAGTACAAGAACAATCCCATATTTCTTCAGAAAAAGCATTGAAAATGGTAAAACAAGCATTAAGTCATAAAGGTGAAATTACTGGCTCTTGGGTACATATGGTTCCAGAGACATTTGAAAAATATGATGTCGCATACGAAGTATATCGCGGCGGTCTTACAACGATGTTAAATGATATACAAGAACGATTTGAATTTTTAGTTGATGCTAAAACAGGTACTGTTTTAGAGGTTATAGCAGCATAAACAGGAGGGTTCCCATTAGGTGAACCTCTTATTTTTTAATTGCAGATAATGATTGAAATTATATCGGCGGTTTTTCGAATATATCGACTGCAACTCCAAATATATCAGCGATTTTTTTAATATATCGACCGTAACTCAAATTATATCGGCGATTTTTTTAATATATCGACCGTAACTCAAATTATATCGGCGATTTTTCAAATATATCGACTTACCGACAAAAAACGACAACAAAAATGAGACTGCTCCCCCCTTTTTATGCTTCTATATCCGTTTTTCATTCTATTTTTTCTACGATATGACCTTCCTC
>NZ_JAKUFR010000145.1:0-7367 GCF_022663555.1 Bacillus cereus group sp. BfR-BA-01381 | reverse complement strand
ACGCTTTTTAAAATATTTAAAGCGGCATTAAAAATGAATTTTATAGCAGTCCAACCAAGTTCGAATGCTTTTTTCCAGAAATTAATGTAAAACTTTATAACTGCAGCTATACCGCGCCAAGCTGCTTCGAGTATTTTTCCTATAAATGATACGGAAGCATGGAAGACTTTTTTCGTTCCTTCCCAAAATCCAGAAAAGAACTTGGATAACCCATTCCAAGCGGATTTTGCACCTTTTACAGTAGCATCCCACCCCTTAGAACAAGCGTCACCTATCCATTTCACGGCTTGTTTTGTATATTTAACAACTGAATCCCAATTTTTGTAAATCAAATACACTAATCCAACAACTGCAAGTATGGCAATCGTCCAGGGATTCATCAGTAATGTCATTGCAGATCTTCCAAGTATAGCGAGCGCTTTACCTATTGCACCAAACATCCCAATAAGTTTAGGTCCTAGTTTTAATATACCTGTAAATAATAAAGGAACCTTAGATAATACCGGTACTAGGAATCTGAACGAACCGACAAATGCACCAACTCCACTTGTCATGAATCCCATCATGGCAATTAGTGGACCTAATACAGCAACCATACCTAAAATTGCTACGATACCAATTTGGATTGGCTTTGGTATAGAACTAAAAGCTTTTGCTGCTAATTCCACAGCTTTTATAATTGGAGGAAGGGCTACTTCTGCAATATCAATAATTGCTTGTCCGACTGGCTCTAATGATGCCATTGTAGTACGCATAAGTTTCTGCCAACGAACACCAAAGGCTTCTTGCTGCGTCTTCTGCATTTTGCCCATTGCACCCTCAACATCACCTAAGGCACCACTTGCATTATTAAGCCCTAAGACGGCTTGAGCGCCCATGTCTTCCCATTTTGTCATTTTTGTTATCGTAAAGGCTTTTTATCCTCTACTTCTTGCACTTCATATTAATGCAAGTTCGGCATATGTTTTCACTTATCAAGTGTTGCGGTCTCTTGGAAGGATTATATCTTTTCACCTTCTATGCTCTGCCCCTGGCTATACTTTGTATAGTCTTCGGTTCAAGTTAGGAATCTCACCCTTCTTGCTTAATACCGCAATTTTACTTCGGCACAATTTATCATCTACCGAATACAGCAACACCAAGTTGATTGGCTTTTACTTTGTCATCCATTTTTCCTAAATCGCCAAGTACTGCGTTAAATACATCTGCAGCAGTCCCTTTACCTTTGTTGAAATTATCCCAAACCTTTTGAGTTTCTGGAGTCATTTCCGCAAAGGCATCAGATACACCTTTAGATCCATCTTGTACACGAATACCAAATTCTTTTACTAAGTCGTTTATATAATCAAGGTTATAAGAGCCATCGCGCGTCCCGTTCGCCATGATAGTAAACATCTCTTCTGCAGAGAATCCAGCTTGTTTAAATAATGGTGCGTATTCAGATACGTTATCAAACATTTCGTTCGAATAGTTCAATCCTTCTTGTCCACCTGCAGCAAATAAATCAAATGCTTCCTTGGAAGAAATACCGAACTGATTCATTAACTGTCCTGCACCACGAGTAACTTCATTGATATCAGAATCGAAAGTTTTTCCTAGTGTCATAGCACTCTTTGTGGCTTCTTCTAATTCTTCGTGAGGAACTTCTTTCATATTCTGATACACTTTTATAAGTGATTGATCTACTTCTTCAATACTTTGGCCAAATCCATCCTTCCAAGTTTCCTTTGCGATTTTACCTAAGTTTTCAGCACCTTTTTCAGTAAGACCTAAAGAAGATTGGATGTTTCTTTGAGAAGCGTCGAAATCAGATGCTACTTTAACAGCTGCCGCACCAATACCAGCTAAAGGTAATGAGACACCAGCAGTCATGTTAGTACCAACATCTTTCATTTTGTTACCTACATGACTTATCGACTCACCTGCTTTTTGGAATTTATCATGCATTCCATTTGCAGTTTGTTGTACGCGGTCTTCAAATTGTTGTAAATCCTTATAAGCACCTTCTGCTTTAATACCAATTGTTCCGAACAACTGGAACATTTCAGCGAGCATTTACGCACCCCCTTCGCTGGGGTTTATTACCCTTTTTATTCCTCATCGTCATCTTGGAATTGAGCCATGATTTGCTCAACGTGCGCTTCACATTCTTCTTTAGTCCACACTTCACCCATCTCATAAGAGAAATCTGTATCTTCTTGAGAACCAGCAAGCCCGAATGCTTGAAGGTAATCGTTAAAAGTAGTTCCTTCTTCTAATTGACGGGTTTGAAATCCGATGAACGCCATCTTCTTCCACTCGTTTAATTCTTCTTGCTGCTCTTCTTGTGCAATGAAAGAAAATAAGTCCATTAAACGCGAATAAGGTATAGATAAGACATATTCATCTGTCCACCCATACCGTTTTTGGATCTTATCGAAAGCACGTAACATATTTTGTTCTGCTTCCTCTAAATATTCATCCTCGTTTACGCTTGGATCGGAGCCGCTGCTGATTTGCCCCATTTCTCGCTCTGTACTTTCACTAGTCCCTGTACCTGGTCGAAAAAAGTCATTAAGTCTTCACTTTCTAGTAACCCTTGAATAACAGCAACCATTGCTTCTGGAGGTAGTTGGCAAAATTCTTCTTTCTTAGCTTTCAATAAACTTGCAAAGAACTCTGTGAAATCATCCTCACAAGCAGGAATCATTGTAAGTACACGTAAGGCAAACTCTAATCCTTTTTGCTTTTGCTGCTCTTTAAGTGCAGCCAACTGCTTTTGTTTTTCCTCTTCTGGAAGAGAATCCGCTGCTTTAGTTAGTTCGTCCATTTCATTTTTAGCTTTTCCGAAGTCTGCAAAATCAGCTATTGCATTACGTCCAACTTTAGAAATGATTTTAGCGAATCGCCAAACATCTGTTACATTTAAGCGACGCATTACAATTTTTTCACCTAAAATAGTAATTTCCGTACCGTTATTCATCATTTTTTCTAAAATAGATTTCATTTCGCTCTCTCCTTTTAGCGTTTAGCTAGTTGTATGTAATAGAAAACCGACTACCATTTACGCGGTAGCCGGTGCTTTAGTAGGTGCTGCTGCTTTCTTTTTCTTTGGTAAATAGATTTCGTAAGGCGGTGTATTCGGTGCAGATTCACTGTAATGACCAATGAATTTACATTTCAAGCCAACTGTTCCCTTACCATCTTTCAAATCAACTTCAATAGATGAAACGACTAACGCATTTCGAACAACGAAAATAACCGGCAAGGTGCTTCCCGAAACCATCCCAATCAAAGCAATATCGTGATAACTTGAGTCAGGAATTTCATTTGAAGGCTTCATAATATCGTAATCAGTTTCTGTTGTAGAATCTACTGTCATTCCAGGTAAAGCTAACTGCAGGTTCTCTTTTGTAAATTCTACTAATGTAAGTTCAATATGCGGTTCATCTTTTAATAACCATTTACCACGCACCATTTTACCTAGTACACCATCAATATCTGCATCGTAGTACTCACGATCAAAGCCCACTTTCGTACCACCGGTAGTTGCTCCAACCATTTCCCCTAGTTCTTTTACGCTTTTAAAGCCTTTGTACATAACACCAGGGCCAATAACGAAATTATCAGTAGTTCCTTCTCGAACACCGTTAATTAATTTCCAGCTCATTTGTTCTACCCCCTAATACAAGTCCGTTCGTATGGTTCGGACAAGAAATTTCGTATTTATATGAATGATAGATGGGTCTTCATCCGGCACTGGCAGTTTACCTGCACGATGTATAGAAAGTATCCCATCATCTTTTAAACCAACTTCTCTATCTAGTAACTTCTCAATACGTGTAGCAATTAACTTCGCCTTATCATAATCCCCATTATCACAATACACGTCGAAATTTAGAATCATCCGGTCTATAATTTCAACGTCATCTGGATTATCTGCTTCAATTCTCATAACTACATAAGGCATTTCCATATCATCTTGTGCAGTTTGGAATGTAAGAGCAGGGCCTTTGTCCTCGCCTTCACCGTATTCTGATAGATTGGCTTTTATTATTTCATCGTTCTCTACAAGCATTCTAATAGCTGCAATAGCAGTAGACATACATTATCCTCCCATCATTCTTTTAAGTTCTCTGCGTTGTCTTTCGAATGACTTTAATAAGAATGGACGGGCTTCCATATTACTTGTACCATTTTCAAGCCATATTGCTTTTTGCAAGTCACTTCCTACTGCACCCAATACTTCTGATTGTGATCGTTTAATATTGTATTTAATTGAATTTAGCAAATCACCTGTACGAACAGCAGGAGCTTCCCCTGGTTTAGAAGCAGTATATTTACGACTTGTATGTGGTATCTTGTATTGTTTACCGCTACGGCTACCTGTGAGATTCTTTTTAACTTCATTTTGTAAATGAATAGATGCTGCTGTTACTTTTTCAACACACATAGCATTAATATGCGCCTTTACTTGCTCCATATTGCTAGAAAACTCAATTTCTACTGAATTAGCCATATAGAATCACACCTTTTCGCAATAAATCTCAATGTGATGATTCATAAATGCAGGATTACGCGGTTCTCCTTTTACTTCAAACGTATAATCAACACCTAATTCCTCATTTTTGAAATGAATACGATCATTAGGCTTGATTTTGTAAGAAGCAGGTGCATATATCTTAAAGGTTGTATCGAAATTCTGTTTATCACGCTTAAATCTCTCGTTATCAGCAGCAGAATTAGTAGTTACACGACAAATCATATTCTCATAAATGTCTTCTTCTACTTCTGCATAATTACCAGAGGATTGTTTCTTTTTCGTTCTTCGTTTTACAACTACTTCATGAATATATAAATCATCCATTTCACCATCGTCAAAGTACATACTCATGTAGCCATCACCGGCTTAACTCTTGACCTAAACGTTTTTAAACCATTGAGTATCTTATTGTTTGTAGCAGGTTCATCTAACGTTTCTGGGCTAATCTGGTACGAATAATCACCAATACTTTCCGAGGTCTTCATTCCTTTTCGCTGTAAGTTAGCACGAACTACTGCAGCGATAACTAAATCAATAATACATTTCCTCATAAGTACCTGCAGATCATCATAATCTTGTATCTTATATTCGAATTCATATAATTGATTTTCGGACAAACCATAAACAATACGCCCATTTACAGTAATAGAATCGGTCATATCTTGCTTAGAACTAACATGGGTTACTTTTGCTATAGATTCAGCAGGAAAAGAAAGCCAAGCTAGTTTACTAGTATGGATGATTTCTTTCATCGGGTTCTCTGGCTTGACTCTTAAGTACTTTTTCGCAATAACCGTATAGTAATCTATTAGTTCTTGAATAACTGTATCAGGCATTTTCTGCACATTTACGCGGTCTTTAATGTCCTGTATGGTAATGTCCATTATGTTTCTTTCTCCTTCTTATCGACTTCTTTTACCAGTTCAAAATGTCCCGTACTTACAAGGTAATCAGCTTTATCATTTGCAACTGTTTCTTCTTGGCCATTTTTAAACTTTTGTCCATAAGCGGTGTATGTTCCACCGTATCGCAGCGTAACTACTTTCATAATTAACACTCCTTTCTCGAATGTAAACTAATCAATGAAAGTTTACATTCGAATTTTTGGTTTTATTGATTCTGTCTCGTTTTCCGTTAAAAACAAGAAAATATCAAAAAAGTATACATTCAAAACCCTAATAACAAAGGGTTTATTCCCATAAAAAATACGCCTGGATATTAAGCTCCAAACGTATCCGGAATATTTGTTAGAATTGCTACTGCATCCATTTCTTGAATTACAGCATCATCATCAAAGTGAATTACATAGAATCGTTTATCTTCCATTACTGCAGTTTTACCTTCTGTTGTTTTACGAACACGAGTGTCGTATGTATTAACTGCAATGAAGTTTTTTGGATCCGCAAGAATAATAACATCGTCTTCTAAAGATGGAACCGTAACAATTCCGTATCCCATTGGTTTATTAACTTGGTCTCCTGCTCCAAGTAACGCAGCATCACCAGCGCCAGTAGGACGATTTGTTAAATACTCAATCCATTTCTCTCTACGACTTGGAGACATAATCCAACGTAAATTGCTGTTTTTATATTTATTTGGCATCGCACCGGATAAAGCGAAAATAGAACCTTTTCCAAATCCATTCGCTGCCGCTGCTTCACCTGTACCAGTTACTAACTTAGCGTGATCGACAATATGAGATTCTTTCGATTTCTTGATTTTTTTCAACCATCCATCATTGATAGATAGCATTCCGTCTGAAGAATCTGTATCGCCATTCCAATGTAAATCTTCTAAATCAATACCTAATTGAGTAGACATGAGGGCCATTACGGTATCTTCATACCCTTCACCTTCAATATTTTCACGGAGTAATTCTTCTGTAATCTCCCAAGGTAAGCGAATAGCCTTTGTATTGTACTCAATTTTAGAAGTTTGAACATTTGCACGATAATTATCATCACTATTTTCTGTTTTCTTACGTAAGATACGGCCACCAATTGCAATTTTATCTAATTCACCTTGTTTTGCTTTACGCATTTCTTTACGGTGTAATTGTGAGAATGGTGTTGTATCGAATGCCATTCGGAAGAATTCCTTACTTTGTTCTGGATTTAATAGCCCAGCATCTGTCCCTCCTGTCGTCATTGTGCTTTTTGCGATTCGTTGCATATGAGCTAATAATTCTGTGTTAGTCATTGTCATAGTGGTAATCCTCCCCTTACAGGTTTAATCCTGCCCATTTAGATTTTTTAATTGGTTGTTGTCCTGGTGTAACTTCTACATCTGGATCTAAACCTTTACGAATAGAAGCAGCGTTTTCGATATTTTCAAGACGTTTTGTAATCGGCTCTAATGCTTTCTGGATAACCGCAGCAGCTTTCTCTTCTTCTGTTTGTTCTTCCGGTGTCGGTTCTGCTTCTTCACCATTCACTTGTTTTTCAATCTTTTCTAACTTGGTAGCTAGTGGTGCTACTGCTTGTTTAACAATTTCTGCAATGTCTTCTGCTTTCATTTCATCTTCCTCCTGTGGTGAAGCAGCTTCTTTTATTTCAGTAATTAAAGCTAATGCTTCATCTAATTTCGTATGATTCTTTTGGGACAATACTTTCCCAGCTTTTTTAATATTTTCTAATAAGATTCCATCTGCTTGTACACTATCTTCTGATTTCGCAATGGTATAACCGCCTTTAATAGAAGAAAGGATTTCCTTCATATCATCAAGAGCAGTCACCATTCGGTCGATATCGGGATTATTCTCCCAAATCTCCCAATAGAACACATCTTCGAACAAATTAAAAACGGCACGTAAATCACGGTTCTGCCTTTCGTCTACAAAACGATC
>NZ_JAKUFR010000144.1:0-7555 GCF_022663555.1 Bacillus cereus group sp. BfR-BA-01381 | reverse complement strand
TGGCGGGCCGACTATTTATTTTAAACGAGATGATTTACTTGGTTTAACCGCTGGTGGTAATAAGACGAGAAAGTTAGAGTTTCTAGTTGCGGATGCGCAGGCAAAGGGTGCAGATACGTTAATTACAGCTGGCGGCATTCAATCAAATCATTGCCGCCTAACACTTGCAGCTGCGGTAAAAGAAAAAATGAAATGTATTCTTGTATTAGAAGAAGGGCTTGAGCCAGAAGAGAAGCCAGATTTTAACGGAAACTATTTCTTATATCATTTACTAGGTGCTGAAAATGTCATTGTTGTACCGAACGGAGCAGATCTTATGGAAGAGATGCATAAAGTCGCGAAAGAAGTTAGTGAAAAAGGTAGTACACCATATGTAATTCCGGTCGGTGGATCAAATCCTACTGGCGCAATGGGGTACGTTGCTTGTGCGCAAGAAATTATGGCGCAATCATTTGACCAAGGAATTGATTTCAGTTCAGTCGTTTGCGTAAGTGGTAGCGGCGGTATGCATGCTGGTTTAATTACTGGTTTTGCGGGAACACAAAGTAACATTCCAGTAATCGGAATTAACGTAAGTAGAGGAAAAGCAGAGCAAGAAGAGAAAGTAGCAAAACTTGTAGATGAAACGTCAGCTCACGTTGGTATTCCAAACTTTATCCCGCGCGAAGCTGTTACATGCTTTGATGAATATGTAGGACCAGGTTATGCGTTACCAACGCCGGAAATGGTGGAAGCAGTGCAATTACTTGCGAAAACAGAAGGTATTTTACTGGATCCAGTGTATACAGGTAAAGCAGTAGCGGGACTAATCGACTTAATTAGAAAAGGTACATTAAAAAAAGAAGACAACATTTTATTCGTACATTCAGGTGGTTCACCAGCTTTATATGCGAATACGTCTTTATTTGCGTAAGTGTAAAAAGCATTGGGTATCCAATGCTTTTTTGTTATTGGCCTCTAGTTATGAGTAGTATCTGTATATTCATAATAACCGGCTGTTCAACTGGACTAGAAAGTGAAGAGCAAAGAATCGAAGTGCAAAAAAATATTGGTGATAATGAATATGAAGATTTTAAGGTAGTGACAGATAATAATGAAGTGATGCAAGTAAAGAAAATATTAAAGGATACTACTTTTGAAAATAAAAAAGTGGAAATGTCTCGTCCAGCTGATTATCATTTTGTTTTTCAATTTAAAAATCCGAAAATAGAGGTGAAAGCTGTGTTGTATCAAATTTGGATAAGCCCTAATAAGGATAAAGTGGAAATCATCTCGGGTGGTAATCGGTACGCTCAATTAGAAGAAAAAAATGCAGCTACTTTGTTTCGGATTGTTACAGGGGAAAAGTTAGCTGAGTAAACTATATTGGGTTATAGGAATTTAGTTCATATTTTTCATTTTGAGAGATAATTAGTTTTCAACAATAATAGCTATCTTTTTATGTTGGAATAAACATTGAGAATCGGATAAAATGGAAATTAGACATTGGATTCATGCTCCTTGAGGTGTGCTTTAATCTACCAACGGATAATAAAACTAGGAAATATATTGTTTTTATAGAGATTCGATGTTATGTTTAATTTTCTTAATATAATATTTCCCTTATATAGGAGTGGCTATTTGAAGAAATTAATAGTATTAGTTTTATTGGCTACATGCTGTCTCGCTATTGCAGGATGTTCTAATAATAAGGTTACAACAAAGGATGAGTCTAAAAATTCAACACCTGTAAAGATTAAACGTATCAATAAAGCGTGGTACAAACATATATAATAGTTTAAAGGATCTTGAAATTGTTGATGATAAAGATTATAAGGTGAAATTAGTTAGGCTGATAGTAAACGTTGTGAAACCTGGTGACAAGCAGGAAGCATGGTTTGCATTTAAATTAATAAAATATGCGGCATTAAAATATTCACAAAAAAGAGTCTACATGTAGGTCATTTTTTGTGGATATTTTTCATAAATAAGAGATATTCTATGCTGCCTGTCTCTAACTTGGACCTTCTAAAAATTACTTTACTAGGTTAAAATGTTTATAGAGTTTCATTCTTCAAAATGCGATGGGTCCCATAATAACTTGATTGATGTGGTCTTTTTTCGCGTTATTTACCATCTTTATATATCTTTTTATTAAAAAATCTAACTTTAATAGATTAAATGAGATAAAATCTGGTTAAAACAATGAAATTTCAAGGAAAATAAGGTACACTATTCAATGGTTTTGGTTTAAAATCAATTGACGTTAATGTATACGGGGGAAAGATTGATGAACAACAATACAGTAAATGAATCTGTTGAAGAAGTTGAGAAAAAACGGGTAAGATCCAAAAAACGTTTTACAAATTGGAAGCTTATCGCAGCAGGTGGCGGAGTACTTGCACTTCTCCTTGGGGGAATGAGCTATTATCAGGCAACTCACTTCAATTCTAATGTTACGATTAATGATACAAAAGTCGGTGGTTTAAGCGCTGATCAGGCAATACAGAAATTAAAAACATCTGGATTAGCAAACAATGTTTATATTGATCAACAACAAATTTTAGATGAAAAAGAGACAAAGACGGAACTGACGGAAAAAGATTTGCCGCAAGTTAAGAAACTATTAAAAAGCCAGTGGACATTTTTCCCTTCTTCAAAGGAAAAAGAGTATTCATTGTTATCGAAAGAAGCGGATCAGTATCGTAGTGAAACGATGAAAAAACTTGTAGAAGAAAAGCTTGTTTCCATGAATGAAAAATTAAAAGCACCTCAAGATGCTATGGCGAAGCTTGAACAAGGAAAAATTGTAATTTCGAAGAGTGTTGATGGAAAACAGTATAACGTTGAGAGTTTACTAAAAGATTATGATAAACAGAAGCATAAAAGTGAAATTCATCTAAAGTCTGCATACATACAGCCTATTAAAGAAGACGATCCGATTATTAAAAAAGAAGAGAAAGCATTACAAAATCTTCTTACGCAGTCTGTTGATTATAAAGTGCAGGATGAAGTGTATTCGTTAAAAGCGAAAGATTTAATTCAAAATGCCTCTATGTCAAAAGATATGAAGGTGACAATCGATGCGAGCGAAATTAAGAATAAGGTTGCTGAAATTAATAAGGCTAAATCTACATTACATAAAGACTTCGCTTTTAAAACACATTCTGGTTCGGTCATTTCAGTAAAAGGTCAAGGATACGGCTGGGCACTAGATGTTGAAAAAGAGACAAAACAAGTTCAACAAGCCTTTGAGAAAGGCGAAAAATCACTTTCTGCTTCTAATATTCACGGAAATGGTTGGGAGAAGGAAGGAATCGGTTATAAAACAACATCGAATAATGGCATCGGAGACACATATGCAGAAGTTTCAATTGCAGATCAACAAATTTGGATTTACAAAGAGGGTAAATTAGTCCTCACAACAAATGTAGTAACGGGTAAACATAGCACAGGTGAAGATACATCACCAGGTGTGTGGTACGTTCTATACAAACGAACACCATATACGCTAAGAGGTAGCGCAGTAGGGAAAGCTGATTATGCAGTGAAAGTAGATTACTGGGTTCCATTCACAAATAGCGGTCAAGGATTCCACGATGCCGGCTGGCGAAAAGATTGGGGAAGTAATGCTTATTTAACAGGAGGATCAGGCGGGTGTGTAAATCTTCTCCCTAACGTTGCAAAAACTGTATATGATAGTTTGAACACGTATGATCCAGTTATTGTGTACTAGAAAATAGCTACGTATTAAGAACTTAAACGAATAAATAAAGCACCTGATGGTACATGGAAAAAACACCTCTTGCATTCGCATACTAAGTGTGCAAATGCAATGGAGGTGTTTTTATTTGAAGACAAGAGTTCATTGCCTATAAGAAACAAATTGAAAAGAGATGGAGATGATAGGTATTTAAATAGTCAATAAAATTGACACTGAATATCATTTTCATTTATTATGGAATCGTCGTATGTAAATAGATATGATTTTCGTGAAAAAGTTTACTAATATAATAGATTTTTATTAAGGTGTCACATTCAAAAACTATCACTAATTTTTTCAAGAATTTAAAAGTAGGAAAGGGTAAAAGAAAATGAACTGGAAAAAAGGCGGATTATGGGTTATTATTTTTTTCGTTGTAAAAGGAACGATTTCTACACTTTTAATCGTTACAGGTGCTAAATATTTTGATTTATCATTTATGCAATTGTTCGTATTGATACTAATCTTATTAGTGATTTCTCTAATAAGTCGAAAATTGCTGTATAGACATAAACAAAACAAAAAGCAAAAAGAGCTAAATATATAAGGAAGCCCCAGAGATCTTTGGATTTCTGGGGCTGTATTGTTAACAATACAGAGGTACAACAACTGAAAGTGAAAAATGATACATTGCAAAAAGAAGGATGTCTTGAAAATAAAATAATACAAGTTTGAAGGAAAAAACCACTCACAGAATTGCACGATTTGTGAGTGGTTCTTTTGTAAATATATTTTTCAGCCAGGTTTATTTTACTTTTAGTCCTGAATGAATCTTTGTGTAATAATTTCATTCGCAGCAGGCGTATTAGCACGATTATTCATTATTGGATAGAGCGGGATTCGAAAATAAATAGATAGTAGAAAAAATCAATTTTTCATTAGCTGCCATTTAAACTTCTGTTTTTTGTAATGCTCGTTTTAATGCACCGACATATTCTTTCTCAGCCCTTTGGCTAATTTCAGCATGAGGCACTATTAATTCGAATCCGTGGTAACCACCAGGATAAACATGAAATTCCGTTGGTACTCCAGCTTGCATTAATTTATTCGCGTATTCAATTGTTTCGTCGCGGAATGGGTCTATTTCACCCACCATCGTATACGTTGGTGGAAGTCCTGTAAGGTCAGTTGCACGAGCTGGTGCAGCGTGTGGAGATACCTCTTCATCGTAAGCTGAACCTAAATACATTTTCCATCCAATAATATTAGCTTCTCTGTTCCATACTTTTGGATCCGTTATCTCAAAAGTAGAAGGTGTAATATTACGGTCATCAATCATTGGGCATAGTGGCATTTGGAATATGATTGAAGGTCCCTTTCTATCTCTTGCTAAAAGAGCAAGGGCTGCTGTAAGTCCACCGCCTGCACTCATGCCAGCAATTGCAATTCGAGAAGAATCAATCCCGATATCTTCTGCATTATCAGAAACCCACTGTAAAGCTGCATAGCAGTCTTCAAGTGGTGCAGGGAATGGATTCTCCGGTGCTAATCGATAATCAACTGAAACCACTACACAGTTGGCTTCCAATACAAATTTTTCACAAAGTCTATCATCCATTTCGGGTAATCCCACTGCATATCCACCACCGTGAATCCAGAGAACCCCTGGTAAAGCGTTTTTGTTTTTAGTTGGTTCATAAATGCGAACTCTAACTTCAGGTGCATCTTCAGGCCCAGGTATGAATCGATTGAATATGGTAATTTTATTATTCGACGTTAAATCGGTTGCACCGAAAGCTTCATTAGCCCAATTTCTATATTGTTGGAAATTTTCTGGGCTATTATCTATTGCTGGTAATACAGAAAACATTTCCCTTAATTCGGGATGAACTCTATTTTTCATAAAAAAACCCTCCCTTATTTAAAAATACAAATATTCAATCTTTATCTTAGCTACTTTTTTGCGAAACCAGTCTTAACTGCTCGTATATAATCATTCCAAGCGTGAACAGATATATCAGCATCTGGATGCATCATTTCGAACCCATGATAAGCTCCAGGATATAAATGGAATTCAACATCAACACCAGCTTCTGCAAGTTTGGTTACATAAGTTAGTGTTTCACTACGGAATGGGTCCAATTGACCAACACATGTGTAAGTGCGTGGTAAATTACGATAATCTTCTGCTCGAGCAGCGGCTGCATAGGTAGGAATCTGATCTGTTCCATGTAATTTCCCTAAATACATTTTCCAGCCAGCTTCATTTGATTTTTGATTCCAAACAAATCCTTTTTTAATTTCATTTGCAGAAGGTGTA
Source organism: Bacillus cereus group sp. BfR-BA-01381 (assembly GCF_022663555.1). Lineage (NCBI taxonomy): Bacteria > Bacillati > Bacillota > Bacilli > Caryophanales > Bacillaceae > Bacillus > Bacillus cereus group sp. BfR-BA-01381. The sequence goes on along the minus strand of NZ_JAKUFR010000144.1, from coordinate 1,553 downwards.
TTATTACAATCGTCAATCATTGGATAAAGTGGCATTTGGAAACAAATAGAAGGGTACTGTCGATCGCGAGCTAATAATGTTAATGCAGCTGTTAGTCCGCCCCCAGCGCTCACTCCTGCAACACCAATTCGATTCGAATCAATGTTTAATGTCTCCGCGTTATCAGCAATCCATTTTAATGCTGCATAACAATCTTCAATTGGAGCTGGATAAGGATGTTCAGGAGCTAAACGGTAATCTACAGAAACGACCATACAGTTAGCCTCTTTTGCAATTTTTACAGCAAGATCATCATTATCATTTATAGATCCCAAGATATATCCGCCACCATGTATCCACAACAGGGCAGGTAAGGATTCATTATTTGATTTTGGACGATAAATTTTTAATCGTAATGGATTCGCATCAGGTCCCTCAATGACCTCATTTGTTACAGAAAGAGTTTCATCAACAATGGTAGGTGGGAAGACTTTTGACGCTTCTTCTCTCATTGTTGGCAAACACTCTGGGCGTAAATCTTGATCTGGATACATTTCTAAGCCTGGTAATAATGCTGGGTTTACTCGGTTCTTCATTTGAAAAAACTCCTTTTTTAATTTTTTATGAAAGATAAAAGATGAAATATTATTTTAACTAATTTAATTGTGATGAAATCACCACAATTAAATTGAAGCTATAAACTAGCTATGTGTAGCAATTTATCATAAGTATTAATCGAAATCGATAAACAAAAATGTATATATGTATCAAAATGAGACATATATATCAAAATGGTTCATTTCTTAATATATAAATGATGTACATTTAAAAATTAGCATTCAGGAAGTATCCACTTTCTTAACTTTTCACATATACTTTGAGCATTATTTTCTCTTTCCGAAGGGATAAACTATCTTGAAATGGATTGAGGAGGGTGTATTATAAAAAAAGCATGTCTCTTCTTGCAATATAAAGAAGAGACATGCTTTTTCTTTTATTTTGTATATTTTGACACCTAGAAAAAATAAAACAGAATTTAATGTAATGAAGCAAAAGAATGTAGAATGTGATTAAAATTTAGGGTTTTAAAGAGTTTAATGCTAATTTCATATAAGTATCCATCCTCTGTTCTAAAGAGTATGTTCCTTCTAAAATACACCAATCTAATATAAGCCCTCTAGCAAATGTAAAAAGATACGTTGTTATTTCTTCTACACTCATATCATTTGTTAATTCTTTTTCAAGCTGTCCTTTATAAACAAAACCATTTAGAGCTTTGTAAATTAATGAAGGCTCATATATAAATGCTCTTTTGTTTAAATCATTAAGAAGATTTATATGTAACTCCAATTTAGTCGTATATTCAGCTATGCAGTGGAAGAAGTTTAAAATAGTTGTTTGCACTGTTTTATTTTGATCTATATTTTCTAATTCAGCATGTAGGTTTTCATCAATTTGTTGAAATATTTTTTTATAAATATCCTCTTTGGAAGAAAAATAATGATAAAAAGTTCCTACTGAAACATTTGCTTTTTTACAAATATCTTCAATTGTTATATTCTCAATTTTTTTTT
>NZ_JAKUFR010000143.1:0-7558 GCF_022663555.1 Bacillus cereus group sp. BfR-BA-01381 | reverse complement strand
ATTTATTATTTGTTTAGGCTATAAAGGATATGCAATTAAAGAATTCTTTCTAAATTACAACTTACACATGTCCGATTTCACAATACATTTAAAGGATAATACAATTACTAGCCATTCTCATCGTGTAGAACCGTGGAAAGTTACACTAATCGATACTGGTGTAAATACAGAAACGGGAGGACGAGTGAAAAAGATTCAAAATTTTGTTGGAAACGAACCTTTCTGCCTCACTTATGGCGATGGATTAAGTAACGTAAATATAAAAGAACTTATTGCATTTCATAAAAAACATGGAAAAATGGCAACTGTTACCGCCGTACAACCTCCTGGTAGATTCGGTTCTCTCATATTAGATAAACAGTCTGTAACATCTTTTCAAGAGAAGCCACTCGGGGATGGCGGATGGGTTAACGGTGGATTTTTCGTTTTAAACCCTGAAGTTTTCAATTACATTAGTGGAGATAAGTCTGTTTTTGAAACAGACACTTTAGTTCAGTTAGTAAACAAAAACGAACTATCAGCATATCAACATACTGGTTTTTGGCATCCGATGGATACATTGCGCGATAAAAATAAATTAGTCGAGCTATGGGAAAGTAATAACGCTCCGTGGAAGGTTTGGTAATATGGCTTCTTCATCTTTTTGGAATAAGAAAAAAGTATTTATTACGGGACATACTGGATTTAAAGGCTCTTGGCTCACCCTTTTCTTAACTTCTTTAGGTGCAGAAGTAGTTGGCTTTTCTTCTCATCCCCCATCGATTCCTAATCTTTTTGAACAATGTAACGTAGCAAAAGAGTGCATAACAATTAAAGGCGACATTACAGATTACGATTCTTTATTACACGCCCTAAAACATCATAACCCTGACATACTATTTCATTTAGCTGCCCAGCCAATCGTCACCACTTCATATAAAAATCCTATCGAAACATTTAAAACGAATGTTTTAGGAACTGTCCACGTATTAGAGGCGGCAAAACATATAGAAAGTATACGTGGCATCATTAATGTTACAAGTGATAAATGTTATGAAAATAACGGAAGCGGTAACCGGGCATTCGTGGAAAGTGACCGGCTAGGCGGTTTCGACCCTTATAGCGCTAGTAAGGCTTGCGCTGAACTAGTGGCAACATCCTTTCAAAAGTCATTCTTCCGCACTAATACACAGAAACTCGCCTCAGTAAGAGCAGGTAACGTCATCGGTGGTGGTGATTGGGCAGAAGACCGATTATTCCCAGATGTCATTCGTGCATATTTACAAGATGGTACATTAACGATTAGAAACAAAAACGCTATTCGCCCGTGGCAACACGTATTAGATCCTTTACACGGCTATATCCTTTTAGCTGAAAAACTTTGGACAGACGCTGAATATGCAGAAGCATGGAATTTCGGCCCGTTGAACGAACCTAACAGAACCGTTCATGATGTCATTCAATCTGTAATAAAATTATGGAATAAACAACTAACAATCACCTCCCCCTCTACAAACACTCCTTATGAATCGCCTGTTTTAACACTCGACAGTACAAAAGCAGTAAACAAACTCGGCTGGACTCCTAAGTTATCAACAGATAAGGCTATCGCTTGGACTGTTGATTGGTACAAAAAATATGCATCTGGTGAAAATATCGAATCTTTCACGCGACAACAAATCGATGCATTCAAAAATTTATAAGGGGGCTATAAAATGGAACAGAAAAAATGCCGTTTTTGCCACTCATTACTCACAAACACTTTTTTAGATTTAGGTGTTTCTCCTCTCGCTAACTCATTTGTTTCTCCAGAAAACTCATATAAAATGGAACCATTTTATCCATTGCACACATTTGTTTGTCACTCTTGTTTACTCGTACAATTAGATGAATTTGAATCTCCACACAATATTTTTCATGACTATTTATACTTTAGCTCTTACTCATCAAGCTGGCTACTGCATGCTAAACAATATGTAGAAATGGCGATTAAGCGCTTCCACTTAAAGAAACATTCAAAGGTTGTTGAAATCGCGAGTAACGACGGGTACTTATTACAATATTTTCAAAAAGAACATATCGAAACGTTAGGAATTGAACCAGCAAAAAATGTAGCAGAAATCGCTATCCAAAAAGGAATTCCTACTGAAGTGAATTTTTTCAGCAACGACTTAGCAAAAAAATTACCGCAAGCAGATTTAATCATCGCTAATAACGTATTAGCACACGTTCCGAACTTACATGATTTTGTGGCAGGTTTAAAAACGTTATTAAAACAAGACGGAACAATAACAATTGAATTCCCGCACTTATTAAATCTCATATCCTTTAAACAGTTTGATACGATCTACCATGAACACTTCTCCTATTTCTCACTTATAAGCCTGCAAAAAGTTTTAGCTCACCATCATTTACAAATTGTCGATGTAGAAGAACTTGCAACGCACGGTGGTTCCTTACGTATTTTTGTAAAACATCTTAGTGACGAATCAACTATCCATTCTAGTGTTACAAAATTAATCCAAAAAGAAGTAGATCACGGGCTAAATACATTAGATTGTTATCTCCTTTTTTCTAAACGCATCGAACAATTGAAAATAAGTATTTTACAGTTTTTTATAGAAGCGAAAGCTTTAAACAAACAAATTATCGGTTACGGTGCCCCAGCTAAAGGAAACACCCTTTTAAATTATTGCGGGATAGGAAAAGAATTTCTAGCTTATACAGTAGATAAAAACCCTCATAAACAAAATCTCCTACTACCAGGAACACGCATTCCAATAAAATCTCCAGAAGAAATTAAGCGTACAAAACCTGATTACATTCTCATACTCCCTTGGAATTTGAAAGATGAAATTATGAAAGAATGCTCTTTCATTCGTGAATGGGGCGGCAAATTTTTAGTAACAATACCAGAAGTTGAGGTAATTGAGCCATGAAAAAAATCCTTGTAACAGGCGGTAGCGGATGGATTGGTAAATATGTTGTACATTCTCTTATTCAAAAGGGCTATGAAGTGCACGCCACTTACAATACAAATAGGCCTTCCCATCTTTCTTGCCATTGGCATAAAGTCAACTTACTTTGCGATGAAGAAGTAAAAAAACTCATTTACGACATGAAGCCTAGTCATCTCATTCATTTAGCTTGGGAAGCAGTGCCTCCAGCGTGTTATGTATCCATTCATAATTACTATTGGCTTACATCCAGCATCTCATTGATTCAACACTTCACAACATGCGGCGGAAAGCGAGTCGTTGTTGCCGGCACCGGCGCAGAGTATGAATGGTTTAACGGCGTACTATTTGAAGATTCACCGCTTCTTTCCTATAAAACACCGTATTCATTATGTAAAAACGCACTACACTCCTGGCTACAAACGTACGCTGAGCAATCAGGCCTCAGCATGTGTTGGGGCCGTATTTTTCATATGTATGGCCCTCACGAACAGGGGAATCGGCTCGTTTCTAACATTATCACTTCTTTATTAAAAAATGAGGAAGCACTATGTACACATGGAAAACAATCAAGAGATTTCCTCCATGTGAGCGACGTCGCTCATGCTCTCGTAACGATATTAGAACACGACGTTACAGGCACAATCAATATCGCTTCTGGTCAATCTGTACAAATTAAAGAATTAGCATCTTTCATTGGGACAAAGATAGGAAAAGAGCATTTAATTAAACTGGGTGCAATCCCTTTCTCTAAAGATGAACCTTTATTTGTCGGCGTTCATGTAGAGCGTTTAAAAACTGAAGTAAACTGGAAACCGACATACGATCTAAATACAGGAATCGAAGAAACAATTTCATGGTGGGAATCATTTATACAAAAGCATAACGGTACGCATCACTAAAACGTAAATCCTTCGTCCCTCTTGCTAATTCCTTATACCATTCTTCTAATCTTTCCGGCGTAATAATATGGTGTGTACCCATCCCCCGATCCTTACTAGCTTCAGAAAGGGTCGGACCAATTTGTAATTTCCTCTTTCTCATCGCATCGTTCCATGGGCTAAACCCAAACCATAATATACAAGCAAGAGGCGGATAAATCATAGATTCATGCGCAGATAAATGTCTTCCAACCGTATAACTTCCGTGTTCATGATTATGAATAAATCTACCTCTTCTCCATAACGGCCATTCTTCTGGTAAATAACCGTGAAATCGCTGCTTCATTAAAGGTATACCAAAGTTAAGTTCCGGATAATTGTAGTTAGGATCATCGACCATAACAAGCCCTTCCAGCCAATACATCCTTCCTCCCAATTCATGAAGTGAATTCCAAAATTGATTTTTATCTTGCACACAAAGAAACTCGGTCGTATTTAAAATCATTTTCCATCCCTTTACTTCTTGTTCCACCCTCATTACTTCATGATCTGTCGCTAATGCATCAAATTCTGGATTTGCAGAATCTCGTACTTCCCAGTGCGGCGCGAACTTTTTACAAATTTCAACGGAACGATCTGTTGAACCTTTATTAATTAAAATGCCATGATCAAACAGTTTCGTATGATGAGCAAGCCACCACGGTAATAAATACTCTTCGTTATAAAAATGAGAAATAACGGTTGTAGTTATAATAATCTCCTCTTTCTCTATTAATCTATTTTTCATCCTACAACCAATATACTCATAAACTAAAAATATGTTTCCTATATTAATAACCAAATAGTATTACTAATATTTTTGTAAGTTTTCCTTCGGTACCCAGCCATCCTCACCACCTGTTTTTTCACACCAAACCCAGCCATTCAATTCTTCTAATCCAATCAATCTTTCTCCAATACTTACATTTAATTCTTTGGCAGTATATTGTTTCGTAATGATTCCTACATCAGTTGTATTTTTCATTATAATTTGCTCCGGAACCCATCCTTTCCGGTCATATTTCTCTTCGTGACAAAACATCCAGTTTTCCCAATTTTCAGGACCATCGTAACTCTCTATCATTTTCACTACATCCCCCTCTTCTAAGCGAATTGGATCAGGATAATTGCTCACATGTGATTTTATCACGATATATTTCATAACAACCTCCAATAATCAGAAAATTAAGTTATAATATCATTATAACTTAAGAAGGAGGAATACACATGTACTACAACACTTCATTCGAAAACGATCAACCAGTAGGCCGTCTATAAACTAAGACGGGCATTCATATAACACGTGCACTATGCCTCGTCTTAGGGACTCATCATACCCTAAAAATAGACGGAGGTACTTTACATGAGACAAACAATTTTAGGAGCTATATGCTTATCGCTAGCAGCTAGTATATGGGGCGGTATGTATGTTGTTAGCAAATATGTACTCGACTTTATTCCACCACTAACACTCGTTTGGCTACGCTTTATCATTGCTTTTGTTGTTTTATATATGATTTTAAAAACAGCTGAGAAAAAACAAAAGAAAACAGTAACCATTCACAAAAAAGATTGGCTCCTATTCGCTTGGATTGGATTTATCGGATATTTCATTTCGATCACTTGTCAATTTATCGGAACAAAATTATCCGACGCTCATACAGGATCTTTAGTAACATCAGCTACACCTGCATTTATGGTTATATTTGCAACGATCATTTTAAAAGAAAAACTAACCGCTCGTAGATTACTATCTACCATCATAGCGACAATCGGTGTCATTATCGTAATCGGATGGGATATTGAAATTGGCTCCTATTTTATCGGTACAATCATATTAGTTGGGGCAGCTATTACGTGGGCTTTACTATCTATTTATGTAAAAATTGCTTCAGCTCAATTTTCATCTTTAGTGATTACAACGTACGCTATATTCTTTTCACTCTTTTTTATTACACCTTTTATGGTATGGGAATTTCAATCAAACCCTATTGAACATATGAACATGTATGTGGTATTAGGCGTACTTTATTTAGGAATCGTCTCAACAGCAGGTGCCTTTTTCCTTTGGAATAAAGGATTAGAATTAATGGACGCTAGTATCGGTTCCTTATTTTTCTTCTTTCAGCCTATCGTTGGGTCATTACTTGGTTGGCTCTTATTAAATGAAACATTAAATAGTAACTTTTTTATTGGCGGTATTCTTATTATATGTAGTGTTTTTATTACTACTTTTGAAAAGAAATAAAAAACAGGCAGAGATACTTAATCTCTGCCTGTTCGTATAATTGGATCTTGGTCGTGAAAACCAATACAAATCGGTATATTCCTTTGCACTTCACTACACACATTCATAAAACTACATACCGTTCTAGCAATTAAATACAAATTTATACCCATTGCCTTTTCATTTATATCAAAGCCATTCTTAGCATATACATCTGCTAATTCTATAGACTTCGGTCCTTCAACCTCATATGTCCATTCAGAAGCCCAATCATCATCCTCTTCTTCCAGCGAAAAATACTCTTCACAAATATAAAAATGACTATCCCATTCATTACCAAGATCATATTCAAAATAAATTGCTTTTGCCTCTTCACTAGTAGCGATTTGTATAGCTTCATCCAATGCTAGTCGAATACTTTCCTCATATGCTCCTAAATGAATTGCTTTAATTCTCTCTGCATAACCCTTAGACGCTAACATGCAACAAATATCATAATACTTCCCTTCTATTTGCTCTACTGCTAACGAAAAAACATCTTCTTGCATCTCTTCTAAATACTGAAATATATCCACACTAATTACTCCTCATTCTTTACGCACCCCAATGCGACGGACGGGACAATAATTTCGGTAATTTCGTATGTTTGTCCCCTCTCGCCGCATTAACTTGAACTTGCGTCAGAAAAATACTATTTGTAAAATCAGTCCCGCGAATATCTGCATCTCGTAAATCTGCTCCGATAAGATCTGCTCCTCTTAAATTTGCTCCATTTAAGTTAGCCGCGATTAAGTAAGCTCCTCTTAAATTCGCTCCTTGCAAATCTTTCTTCTTCAAATTTGCTCCCATAAGATCTGCTCCGCGGTGAATGATTCGTTTCTTACGCGCAGTATTCATTTCCTTCCAAACTAGCTCACTCGTTTCTAAAAGTAAAATATTCACTTCTGCACGATGTAATGGGATATTTACTTTCATTAACTCGTCCGCATGTAAATTCGAAAGTCGCTCCGTCTCTTCAATTGCTTTACTTAATTCTTTATGGATTGATTGTGCCGCCTTCAATAAAATAGCCTCATTTAAATACCAAAGCATTTCATGTAGCTGATGCATAACTGGAAAAGCATCATACATTTTTCTCGCATGCTTCGCATCTTTCCGCCAATCTACCCCGTTAAATGTAACTTGAGAAATTTTCTGCCCAGCGCCAAAACATTCAAATACTGTACAACCTTTATAACCTTTTCCACGAAGATTTTTATGTATACTACATTTAAAATCTGATTGTAAATTGGCACATGGTTTCCCGCCATCTTTATTCACTGCAAAATCTACTGACGCTGCGAACGGTAATGCCACGCAACATAAACCGAAGCATTTTTCGCAGTTTGCTTTTAAATGATCGTTATGATTAGTCAAAATGTATACCCCCTGTTGTCTTTTGACTATTTCATAATATTCCAACCTTATTAAATAAT
>NZ_JAKUFR010000142.1:0-7577 GCF_022663555.1 Bacillus cereus group sp. BfR-BA-01381 | reverse complement strand
CAAATGGCAGGTGGTGTAAATCAATTAGCAGATGGCTCGAGTCAAGTAACAGGCGGATTAGGGACACTATCTGTAGGTGTAACGAAATTGGCAGATGGCTCAAGCCAAGTAACAGGTGGTTTAGGTACATTATCTGTAGGAGCAAACCAAATGGCAGGTGGCGTAAATCAATTAGCAGATGGATCTAATCAAGTAACAACCGGCTTAGGTACTCTAAATGGTGGCCTAAATAAAATGTCAACAGGCTCAGCCCAGCTAATCGACGGCGTAAATAAACTAGCAGACGGATCAGGAAAAGTAACAGATGGCCTCGTAAAAGTAAACGACGGTTCAGGTGAACTTGCTGAGAAACTTGGCGAAGGGGCAGAGAAAACTGGTGAAGTAAAAGGAACCGATAAAACGTATGATATGTTTGCAAGTCCTGTAAAAGTGAAGACAGAGAAAATGGCAGAAGTTCCTAACTACGGAACTGGATTTACACCGTATTTCTTATCACTCGGTTTATTTGTTGGGGCATTATTATTATCTATCGTATATCCATTACGTGACACAGTTGGTGTTCCAAAATCAGGGTTTAGCTGGTTTATTAGTAAGTTCGGCGTATTACTATCAGTCGGTATTATTCAAGCAGTAGTAGCTGATGTCATATTACTGTTCGGATTAGGTGTAGAAGTACAAAGCATTCCATATTTCATACTCTTTAGCATCGTTACAAGCTTATCGTTTATCGCATTAATTCAATGTTTAGTAACAGCATTTGGTGATGCAGGGCGTTTCATCGCCATCATCACATTAATTATTCAGCTTACAACAAGTGCCGGAACATTCCCGCTAGAATTGATTCCGAAGTTTTTACAACCATTCAATGCTTGGTTACCGATGACATACTCTGTATCAGGATTGAAAGCAGTCGTATCAAGCGGAGACTTTAACTTCATGTGGCAAAACATAGGAGTACTCATGATTTTTATCGTTGTGTTATCACTTGGAACAATTGCTTCATTAACTTGGATGCATAAACGACAGTTTAAAAATATTGCTGAAAATCAATCGGTTGAAGCGTAGAAAAAAGCACCTTTTCGGTGCTTTTTTATTGTAATACAGGGCATCTTTTTTGTAGTTCGGATATGAATCTTTCTAAAAACTATAGAAACGAAAGAAAAGGAATTACAACAATTTACAGAGAAACATAGAGTAGAGGAGCTGATATGATGAAAGGAAATCTTACTTATTATTTTATCTTAAATCCGCTAATCATCTTTCTTGTTTACGCCCTTTCACCTATCTTGTTTCATAAAGAAAAATATATAAATATGAAAGATGCACTAGGAATACTTGCAGTTTATTATGTGCTAATTAGCGGGTATTACTTTATGGATGTTGTAAGTAAAAGAATGAAGAAAAATAATAAGGACAAACAATAAAGTTATATTATTTAAAAAGCGATGGAGGATAACAAAATGAGTGAAAGTGAAAGGAAATTTCGTGATACAACCATTCGTAACTTTTTCGATAAAGAGGACCGTCTAAAATCGATTCCAGGTCAAAAGAAGAAAAAACTAGTATTGTTAGAGCATTTAATTAGCAAGTTAAATGCGGAGAATCAGTATACGGAAAAAGAAATCAATGCATTCATCAAACAATATCATGACGATTTTTGTACGATTAGACGCGAGTTTATTGTGCAGGGGTTTATGGACAGAGAGGATAATATGTACCGTATAAATGGGAGAGAAGTGTGGACGAAGTGGGAGGAGCTATGAGTGTAATGAGGAAGGGGGATTTTCTTGCAAGCTAGTAGTCTCATACATGAAGAGATTTCAGGGAAACCATCAATTTTGGGGATGTTTACTTCACCAACACTGCAATTCAAAAGGATGAAGAATCAAAGAAATATATTTTTACCACTCGCTCTTTTAATGGTTCTTATTATTATTTCAAGTGCTTTAATGTCTTGGAATGCTTTAAATAATCCTGCGCTTAGTATGTTTCATGATAAAACGGGATTTACTGTACCAAAATACATAACTTTCTTTACCACATTTGGGATTTCTACAGTCAGTGGAATCGTAGCTTTATTTTTTGCGCCTATATTCTATAAAAATATTATGATTTTTTTCGGGGTGGATATTACCTATAAAGAAACCTTTCCTATCATTATTTATGCTTCGTTTGTATTACGATTAGGGATGATGTTAAATGGATTCATTGCATTGTCTCTAAATGGATATGAGATATCTTATACAAGTTTAGGGGCAATAGCAACGGATAATATGGTTTTACATACAATCGCTCAAAGAATAGATATATTTAATATTTGGTATTACATTTTATTAGGCATAGGTTTAAAAACGATTACGAATTTAAATAAGGATAAACTTATTCCTCTTATTATTGTACTTTTTATTTTTACTAGTTTATTAGCAAGTATGGCTGGATTTATGCAGGAAATATCAAAGCCGTAAAGATAGAAATAAAAAGGTGGTTTGGAAATAGACGAAACCACCTTTTTTTCATTTTTCACACTAAAACTTTTGTCTCCAATCTTTCTTTCTGACGAAGATGATGTGCAAAATGCATAGAAATAAGTTGAAACCATTCTGCTGCATGTAAGTAACCAAGCCCAGGATGTTCGACTTTACAATCACTTGGAATAGAAGAAAGTGTTGGCTCAATGTCTTTAACAATTGTAATTAATTCTAGAATACGCTTCTGTATTTCTTCTTTATTAGAGGGAGTTTCAGGTGTATATCCAGGATGATTTGGTACTTTGATTTGTATATCCGGGAAAGCACCAAGTTTATATACTTTCTCACCCATATCCGTTTTCTTGTTAGTTGCTGATGGTATTTCAGTTTTACATTTCGCGATTGCATCTAACTGCATATATGTAGAGGTAATTAAATGATTATACATTTGACCGAGGGACCATTCCTCAGCAGAAGGTTTGATCCTAAATTGTTCTATCGAATATTTTTCTAATTCCTCCATGTAATACGTAGCTAATTCTTCAAATTTCTTCATAGCGTTAACTCCTTTTTATCAAAAATGTATTTGTTAATACCTAATATAAAGGATGGCTACTGACAATATTATGTCAGTAGTGAAATTAAAGTTTTAACATTTTTTTTGCTTCATCACGGATTTTTTCAGATAGAACGTTTGGCTCAAGTACTTGCACTTGGCTTCCCCAGCTCAATACCCATTGAAACACTTCGTCTATGTTTCTTGATTTCAAAAAGACGTGAAAATCGTTATCTCTATGTTCATATGAATCTATAAAAAAATATCGTGATTCAATAATTTTATGTGCAATATGAGATGGAAACAATAAATGGATTGAAACAGTACGATTGCTTTCAGGCTTATAGTTTTGTAAAGAAAAGTCTTTCGGTTTTGTGAAAAATTGTTGTTCTTGCTGTAATGTATCCATACGATCTAAACGAAAATTGCGTATTTGTTTTCGAAGTAAGCAATGTGCAACGATGTACCAAATTCCCGAAATATTGACTAAGCCGTAAGGATGAACAGTCCGCTGCATTTTTGTATTTTCCCTCGGTTTACGATAAGAAAAAGAGACAGCTTGTTCTTTTTGAATAGATTCTTGCAATAAGAGAAGTTGATTTTCTAGCTTTTCTTGTTCAGATTGCTGATGTGAAAATATAGGAGAAAGAAAACGGAAAGTTCCTCGTAATTCCTGGGCTTTCTTTTGTTGATCAGCAGGGAGAACAATTTCAAGTTTCTCTTTTGCTGATCGTGCATGTACAGAAAAAGAAGAAGTGAACGTTTTCTCGATATAATCACCTCCTAATAAAAGAGTAACAGCCTCTTCAGGCGTAAGTTGAATGGGGGGCAAGAAATAACCATCCATTAATGAATAACCGTGGCCGGGCATGGCGAAAAGTGGGACGCCAGATTCACTAAGTGCATCCATGTCTCGATAAATCGTTCTTATACTTGTTTCGAATTTTTCAGCTAAGCTTTGTGCTGTAACAGTTTGTCTTCTTTGTAATTCAATTAATATGGCTAATAAACGATCTGTCCGATTCATGAAATATCACCTTCAAATTTTTATAAATATGCTTACTATAAACTTCTAAAAGCAGTATGTTTTCCCCTCCCATTAACATACTTTTCCCTATGTATAATATTAATATAGTAAAATCATAACAACCCATGTTGCAGTTTCCAATAATATACTATATAATCAATTTAAGAAAACGTTTTCATGCAAAGGGGGAGAATTTCGTGTCGACTATAGAGGACGTGGCGAAATTAGCGGGGTTATCAAGGACAACGGTTTCTAGGGTGATTAATAATCATCCATATGTTTCAGATGAGAAGAAAAAAAGGGTTCAATTAGCAATGAAGCATCTAGGCTTCGTTCCTAATTCTGCGGCGAGAAGGCTTCGTAAACAAAAAACAGAAACAATTGCGGTGCTAGTTCCAAGGATTACAAATCCTTTCTTCAGTAGATTTATTGAAGCAATCGAGATTGCTGCTTCTGAGCATAAATATAAACTGATTATTTGTCAAACAAGATATTTACCGGAAAAAGAGATGGAGTATTTACAATTATTATCTACGAAGCAAGTAGATGGGATTATTCTATGTTCACTAGAAAATCCGTGGGAAGATGTAGAGCCATACTTACAACACGGTCCAATCGTGTTATGTAATGAATATATTGAGGAAGCAAATATTCCAACAGTGAAGTTTGATCATGCGCAAGGAGCATACATAGCTGCTAAGCATGTGTTAGAACAAGGATATCGTAATCTTATTTTTTGCCGTGGTAACGAAACCAAAGTGGTTAGCCAACAGCGAAAAATGGGCTTTTTACGTGCGATAACAGAGAAGAGCCGCCAAGTAGAAGCGATTGATTTTCTTGAAAACGCTTTCTCTTGGGAGGATGGAAAACGAATATTCCATGAAGTATTAAAGGACAAAAAAAATCCTACCGCGATTTTGGCAGGAGGCGATGAGGTAGCAGCTGGAATTATCTCAGAGGCGAAGCGCCATGACTGGAGTATTCCAGATGATCTCGCTGTTATCGGTTTTGATAATCAAATTTTATCACAGATTACAGAGCCAGGTATTACGACAATTGAACAGCCAATCGATGAGATGGCCCGAAAAGTTGTCGACCTGATGATGGATAAAATCCATACGAAAAATTATCGAAAAAAAGAATTGTATGAGTTTGAACTGGAGCTCTTGGTGAAAGGTTCAACGATGAAGGATACGATGTTATTAGCCTAGTAGACTATGTCTGCTAGGTTTTTTTATGTTCACAAACTACTATTCTTCGTGAACGCAGTCATCACATTTGTTATGGTATGCTTCGTGCTGCTCATCAATTTCTTTCCCGCAGTGCGCACAAGTTTTCGTCGGTAAATTTCTGAAAAACTCCATTGGTTGATCGATCATGTCAATCCCTCCATTTCCATTTCTTACTATCATTGTATTAGTACAAATAAGGAAAGTCAACAACTGTTTTATAACAAAATTGAAAATTAATGAAAAAGTTTAGGAAATGGATTATAGTTAACAATGTAGGATGTAAGTAAAACATGCATTTCTACTCGGTTTTAGAAAGGATGGATACATATGAAAATGACTGTTGTCGGCTTTTGGGGCGGCTTTCCAGAAGCGGGAGAAGCAACGTCGGGGTATTTGTTTGAACACGATGGTTTTCGTTTACTTGTAGACTGTGGTAGTGGTGTACTAGCACAGCTTCAAAAATATATAACACCGTCTCATATAGATGCAGTTGTACTGTCGCACTACCATCACGATCATGTTGCAGATATTGGGGTATTGCAATATGCGAGATTAATTACGAGCGCGACAAAGGGACAACTACCAGAACTACCAATATACGGTCATACGTTTGACGAGAATGGATTCAACTCTTTAACGCATGAACCGCATACGAAAGGAATCGCGTACAATCCAGAAGAAACACTTCAAGTTGGACCGTTCTCGATCTCATTCTTAAAAACTGTTCATCCTGTTACATGCTTTGCGATGCGTATTACAGCAGATAATGACGCTGTAGTATATAGCGCAGATTCCAGTTATATTCCTGAATTTATTCCATTCACGAAAGATGCTGATCTTTTCATTTGTGAGTGTAATATGTATGCACATCAAGAGGCTGCAAAAGCAGGGCATATGAATAGTACAGAAGTAGCAAGTATTGCGAAAGATGCGAATGTAAAAGAACTTTTATTAACGCACTTACCGCATACAGGCAATCCAGCTGATTTAGTAACAGAAGCAAAACAAATTTTCAGTGGCCATATTACGCTAGCGCATAGTGGCTACGTATGGAACTCATGAGGTGATACGATGTTATTTATTGATAATAAAGGAATTACAGATCCTAGAATAAACTTAGCAATTGAAGAATATTGTGTGAAGAATTTAGATATTAACGAAACGTATTTACTGTTCTACATTAACGAACCTTCTATTATCATTGGTAAAAACCAAAATACAGTAGAAGAAATTAATGCTGATTACGTAAAAGAAAAAGGGATTCATGTCGTTCGTCGTCTATCAGGCGGAGGCGCAGTATATCATGATTTAGGAAACTTAAACTTCAGCTTTATTACGAAAGATGATGGAGACAGTTTCAGCAACTTCAAAAAATTCACAGAGCCTGTAACGAAAGCACTTGGTAAATTAGGTGTAAATGCAGAACTAAGTGGTCGTAACGACATTTTAGCTGAAGGTAGAAAAATTTCAGGTAACGCGCAGTTCTCAACGAAAGGTCGTATGTTCAGTCATGGTACGTTACTATTTGACTCTGAAATCGATCACGTTGTATCAGCGTTAAAAGTAAAAATGGATAAAATCCAATCAAAAGGCATTAAATCAATCCGTAGCCGCGTTGCGAATATTACAGAGTTCCTGAACGAAGAAATGACGACAGAAGAGTTTAGACAACTTCTTCTAGAAACAATTTTCGAAGGGGAAACAGAAATTCCAACGTATGAATTAACAGAAGAAGATTGGAAAGAAATCCATAAACTTTCTGAAGAGCGTTACCAAAATTGGGATTGGAACTACGGAAAATCTCCGAAGTTCAACTTACAACATTCACACCGCTTCCCAGTTGGACAAGTTGATGTTCGTCTTGAAGTGAAAAAAGGAACAGTAACAGAATGCAAAATTTACGGTGACTTCTTCGGTTCACTAGATGTGCATGATATTGAAGAACGTCTAACAGGCGTACAATTCGATAAAGATGCATTTACTGCAGCTTTAGAAGGTGTAGATATCGCACGCTACTTCGGTAATATTACAACAGAAGATTTCTTACATTTGTTCTTCTAAAAATAAGGGAGGCTGTCGTAACGAGCAGCCTCTTTTTTTTGCGTAGATTGTCGCGTTTTGTCGGTAAGTCGATATATTTGAAAAATCGCTGATATATTTCGAGTTGCGGTCGATATATTTGGAAAATCGCCGATATAATTTCATATACCATAAAATCACAAGACATTTGCCCCTCATAAAGGAATATATATTTAAAAGGAGGCGGATTGAAATGAAGAGGGTAATGTACGTTG